>NZ_JAHWCO010000004.1:0-16555 GCF_020054415.1 Candidatus Symbiopectobacterium sp.
AACGTGCTGCGGGCGTACGCCGATGGCCACTTTACTCGATGGAAAACGGATCTGGGCAGAAAAGAATCTGAACCAGATGTAATCTGACAGACACCTGTATAAATAATCGGTAACTGTCAGATCAGGTCTGAGCTAGTACAGTTTATCTGCAATGAGATACGCTGCTTTGGCGTTTTCAAACGCATTTTCACTTTTTGACAGACGGGCCTTCAGCGCATTGGCGCGGGTAACCACATTGGCCACATCGTGCAATGCCAGCGTCAGCGTGTTGTTGTACGTCGCTACGGACTCTTCGTAATTGGCTTCGGCGGAGGTTAATTGCCCGGATAAACGGCCACCGGTGAAAATAGGCAGATACAGCGCAGGTCCAATGCTTCCGGCATCGTTGCCCGAGCGCGTCAGATTATTCAAGCCGAACTACTGATAACCAATAAAACCGACAATGCTGACATCGGGGTAGTAGGCGGTTTTAGCGACGTGAATGCGTTTTGCCGCGGCTTCAACGCGCCAACGCGCGGCGCTGATGTCCGGACGGTGACCCAGTATGTTGATGCCGGTGTTAGCAGGCAAATTGAAGGACTCATCCAAATGGATCGCCGGACGCTGAATAGAAAGTCCCCGGTCAGGCCAGCCGCCCAACAGTGCGGCAATGGCATTTTTCTGTAGCTGAATGGCCTCATCGGAGGCAATCAATTCGGCCTCAGCGCTCGCTTTCAGCGCCTACACCTGTTTGACCACGCCGTCAGTTTCTAGCCCATTGAGATTGCGCTCTGTCATCAACTCAAAGGTTTTGCTACGGATTTCCAACGCATTCTGCGTCGTGTCACGGTTGAGGTACAAACGTGCCAGCTCAGCATAGGACTGCACCAAAGCGGCTTGGAGCAGTAATTTTGCCGAATGCATTTCCGCACCGGCCGCCGCATAATCTGACGTTGCAGCGGCGACTTCAGCACGATTTTTGACCCAAAAATCGAGATTAAAACTCAGATTAGCAGTCGCAGAGCCGTGGTCATTCCAGTCGTGCGGTGGCATATAAGCATGATAGGCATAGCTCACCTTACTCTTTGACGCAGACGCTGACGCGCCAACTTGCACAGAACTAATCGCGCCAATTTGCTCGGCGATCCCAGCAGCGTTCTTTAATCGAGAATCGGCTATTTTTAAGGTTGGCGCAGAAGCCAGCGCCGTTTCCGTCAGGCTGTCGAACTGCCTGTCGTGGTAGCGTAGCCACCACTGCGCGTCTGGCCAGCGGCCCTCTTTTGCGGTGGTCAGCGACTGTGAAGAGGCCAACTCATCGGCACGTTTTATGTGGCTCAGTGTGTTGTCTGGAGCGGTTGAACAGCCCGCCAGGATGAGCACTGTGGCAAGCATTGAAAACCGCAAATCAGGAGGTAACAGGCTGCGATTTATTAACTTATTGATTTTCAAGATACACCCTTTCAATACCGCACAGTACGGCATTGTTATATATTGACATAAAACGATATTCAAGAGAAGCCTGCCCATTGGACGGAAAGAGAAGAGAAGCGTATGCGAGTTAAAAGTGAAACCAAGCGTCAAGCCATTCTGGATATCGCGACGCGCGCATTTATAGAGCAGGGATTCAACAACACGTCGATGTCGGAGATCGCCAGTCGCGTCGGGGGCTCCAAATCAACGCTCTATAACTATTTCAGTTCCAAAGAAGAGATCTTCTCTGCTGTCATGGCATCGTCAGCCAAAACCAACATCGCGGAAGCGTTCGAATCAGTAGACCCAAAGAAAGATATCGAAACGACGCTTAATCAATTTGGCCGCAATTACCTCTCCTCAGTGCTGAGCAGTGGCCTGATGGCAATCTTGCGCATGGCGATTATCGAATCGGAACGTAGCGATATTGGCCGCTTGTTTTATGCCGAAGGGCCACAAAAGGGCTGGAAGCGGTTAAGCCATTACCTGAGTAAAAAAAGCGACGAAGGCATTCTGCGTCACTCAGACAGTTGGGTATGCGCGATGCATTTGAAAGGGCTGATTGAAGCGGAGTTGTTTCTTGTCGCGGCATTGGGCGTCGACACCGCGCCTGACGCCAAACGCATTGAAGACGCGGTTTCTCGGGCCACCACAGTATTTCTGCTCGCTTATCGGGCTGAAACGTCGAAGCAGTAAACCGTAGAGTGCCGCCAATAAAAAAGAAGCTCAGGATTGAGCTTCTTTTAAGGCATTGAACAGGTCGTCAGGCAGCGACCTTAGCGCATCGTCACAAACTCTTCCGATGCTGTCGGATGAATCGCCACGGTATTGTCGAAGTCGCGTTTGGTCGCGCCCATTTTCACCGCTACGGCAAAGCCTTGCAGCATTTCATCCATGCCAAAGCCGATACCATGTATGCCCACGATTTTCTCTTCCGGCCCAACACACACTAGCTTCATGCTGCACGGTTGACGGTGCTGGGTTACTGCGGTGTACATCGCGGTGAAAGAAGAGGTGTAGACCTTAACCTGCTCATCACCGAATTTTTCCCGCGCTTGCGGTTCAGTCAACCCGACAGTGCCAATCGGCGGATGGCTGAACACCACGGTCGGAATATTAGTGTAATCCAGATGCTCTTCCGGCTTGTTGTTAAACAGCCGTTCTGAGAGGCGACGTCCCGCCTCAACAGCCACTGGCGTCAGTTCGACAGCACCTGTGTTGTCACCCACCGCATAAACACCCGGCACGTTGGTGTTCTGGTATTTATCTACCTTGATAAAACCGCGCTCGTCTTTGATAACGCCCGCCGCTTCAATATTCAGGTTATCGGTTGCCGGTTCACGGCCAATCGCCCAAATCATGCAATCCACGGTATAGGATTCACCGTTGGTAAGATGCAGGGTCAGGCTGCCATCAGCGTTTTTCTCAACCGCCTGAGGCGTAGATTCGGTATGTAGCATCGGCCCTTCTGCCTTCATCACTTCCACCAGCGTGCTGAAGATCAGCGGATCGAAGCTGCGCAACGGCGCGTGCTTGCGCACAAACAGATGGGTTTCGGAACAGAGCGCGTTCACAACGCCGGCGATCTCAACGGCGATATAGCCTGCACCGACAATCGCCGTGCGCTTTGGCAAGCCGTCAAGCGCAAAAAAACCGTCGGAATCGATACTGTACTCAGCACCGGGAATCGAAGGACACGTTGGTCGGCCGCCCGTCGCGATAACAATATGGTTGGCAGTAATGGTTTCACCATTCACTTCAACGGTGTGCGCATCGACAAAACGCGCAAAACCGTGGATAACGTCTACCTTGTTTTTGCCCAGCACATTGTTGTAGGACTGATGAATGCGATCGATGTAGGCACTGCGGTTCTTCACCAGGACATCCCAGTTGAAGGCGTTAACGGTGATATCAAAACCATAGTCCGGCCCATACTGGTGGATCGCTTCGGCAATCTGCGCCGCGTGCCACATGACCTTTTTCGGTACGCAGCCGACATTAACGCAGGTGCCGCCCAGATACTTTGCTTCAATCAACGCACATTTTTGCCCATACATTGCCGCACGGTTAATGGACGCAATACCGCCACTGCCGCCACCGATAGCGAGATAGTCATAATGCTTTGTCATGAGAAGATCCATGGTTAAGTGAAGAGAATAAAACGCAGTGTAACCCTTGAACTAGGTCTGCGGCAAAACCGTTAACGTCGGTTTTGCCAATGGGTGCAACAGGCAAAACCTGTCAGGTTATTCCGGCACCACCTGCTCAATCAAAGTATGCCCAGTGCCATTAGGCGCAAGAACACCGTGCAGCCACTGCAGCAGCGCCTGCATTTGCGCTTGCAGCTTCCATGGCGGGTTGATCACGATCATGCCTGAAGCCGTCATGCCATAGCGATCGCTGTCCGGCAGAACCGCCAATTCAATTTGCAGAATATTACGGATACCGGTAGCTTCCAGGTCTTTGAGCATGCGCTTGATTTGCTGACGTAATACTACAGGATACCACAGCGCGTAGACGCCGGTGGCAAAACGTTTGTAACCTTCCTGAATCCCTTTGACCACCGCCTGATAATCTGTTTTCAACTCATAGGGGGGATCTATCAGGATAAATCCACGGCGAGAGGCGGGCGGCAACTGAGATTTCAACTGCTGATAGCCGTCTTCACGCACCACTTTCGCCCGCGCATCACGTTGAAACTCACCGCGCAGCAACGGGAAGTCGCTAGGGTGCAACTCCGTCAGGTGAATACTGTCCTGCTCGCGCAGTAGTTGGCGCGCAATCAGCGGCGAGCCGGGGTAGAAACGTAGCGTGCCATTACTGTTGTAGGCTTTAACCGCATTCAGGTAAGGGGTGAGCGCTTCAGGAATATCGTCCCGTTGCCATAGTTTGGTAATCCCTTCCAGATACTCCACGGTGCGTTCCGCATGTTCACCGCTGAGCTGATAACGCCCGGCACCTGCATGGGTATCCAGATACAGAAACGGTTTCTCTTTTTCTTTGAGCGCAGTAATGATCATGCTCTGAACAGTGTGCTTCAGTACGTCGGCATGGTTGCCGGCATGGAACCTGTGGCAATAACTCAACATAGCGGTTTTTGTTCCGGTGAAATAAGCGGTGCGCCCGAAGGCAAGATCATGTCCCGCACAGTATAAACGTTCTGCCGCAGAAAATATCACCGTAAAACCATAACGCAATCCTCTTGCTATCCCCCTTGCTGAAAGGGCCGATCAATCATTATATTATTAAATATATAACGTTAGTGAGTGGAGAACATCATGGCAAACCCCTTTGGCGACGGCGTTATGGACGGGCTTAAGGCCCAGACGCCACAACCCTTGAGCGAAATTCAGCACCACGGTCTAGAATATCGACGCGGTTATCTCTGTGGATATGCGTATAACCTGGCGGAGGCGGTGGGCGATCGACAAAAAGCCGCGTTTGAGGCAGGTCTGCTCTCACTGCGCCACGGGCTGGAGCGTGACCGTATCGCTGAGTTTTTTTAGTGAATACTGCAATCCACAAACAGTGGTCTATTTTTATGCCGGTTATGATACGCCGGGAGGGAATGAGGCAGTACGTATGGCACGTTAAACACAATACCGCTCTCTTCACACTGCACGCTACATAGCAGTGAAACATCTGCGCAGTACCCCATGCTGACGTGTGCAATACGCGCTGTTTTTACATGCTCAGGGAATTTTCCCCCGTTCATTGATTTTTGCCCTTTCTGGCCTCATGTTAGTCAATAATTCGCTTTTTTTTGCCAGCGCTGCCGCTCGCGCGACTGCCCTTATCGCTGGCTGACACATAACGATAGGACCGTGATATGACGAATCCATTATTGACCCCGTTTACCCTGCCTCCCTTTTCCACCATCACTGTCGATGACATCGTCCCCGCCGTTCAGTCTACGCTGGCAGACTGTCGCAGTGCGGTTGAGCGCGTGGTCGCGCAGGGTGCACCGTTCACCTGGGAAAATCTGTGTCAACCGCTGGCAGAGAGCGCCGATCATCTGGGCCGTATGTTCTCAACGATCGGCCATCTTAATGCCGTGAAAAATAGCCCTGAGCTGCGTGCTGCCTATGAGCAATGTTTGCCGATACTCTCTGAATACAGCACCTGGGTTGGACAACACACCGGGTTGTATCAGGCGTATCGCGACCTGAAAGAAGGATCCCACTACGCTACATTGAGCGTCGCGGAGAAAAAAGAGGTGGATAATGCGCTGCGTGACTTCGAACTGTCCGGTATCGGTTTGCCGCCGGAAAAACAGAAACGCTATGGAGAAATTGCCGCGCGTCTGTCTGAACTGTGCGCGCAGTACAGCAACAACGTGCTCGACGCCACCATGGGTTGGAATAAACACGTCACTGACGTTGCGCAGCTTGAAGGGATGCCGGAAAGCGCACTGGCCGCCGCCGCCGCACAAGCCGAGGCTAAAGGACTGGAAGGTTGGCTGCTGACGCTGGATATCCCCAGCTATCTGCCTGTCATGACCTACTGTGCCAATCAGGCGCTGCGTGAAGAGATGTATCGTGCCTACGCAACCCGCGCCTCCGATCAGGGGCCGAATGCGGGCAAATGGGATAACAGCGACGTGATGGCCGAGGAGCTGGCACTGCGCCATGAACTGGCGCAACTGTTAGGCTTTGACAGCTTCGCTGATAAGTCCCTTGCCACCAAAATGGCAGAAAATCCACAACAAGTGCTGGATTTCCTCAACGATCTGGCAACGCGTGCCCGCCCACAAGGGGAAGCGGAACTGGCACAACTGCGCGCCTTCGCCAAAGCGCATTATGACGCTGGCGAACTGCAGCCGTGGGACATCACTTACTACAGCGAATTGCAAAAACAACACCTCTACACCATCAGTGATGAGCAACTGCGCCCTTATTTCCCAGAACAACGCGTGGTTGAAGGGCTGTTTGAAGTGGTGAAGCGCATTTACGGCATCACAGCCAAAGGGCGCCACGACGTAGACGTATGGCACCCCGAAGTACGTTTCTTTGACCTGTTTGATGAAAACGGCGAACTACGCGGCAGCTTCTATCTCGATCTCTATGCGCGCGAACACAAGCGTGGCGGTGCCTGGATGGATGACTGTGCGGGACGCCTGCGCAAAAGCAACGGTGAACTGCAAAAACCGGTGGCCTATCTGGTATGTAATTTCAACCGCCCTGTCAACGGTAAACCCGCGCTGTTCACCCACGATGAAGTCACCACGTTGTTCCATGAATTTGGTCACGGCCTGCATCATATGCTGACGCAGATCGATACCGCAGGGGTAGCTGGCATTAGCGGTGTGCCATGGGATGCCGTCGAACTGCCGAGCCAGTTTATGGAAAACTGGTGTTGGGAGCCGGAAGCGTTGGCGTTTATCTCCGGTCACTACGAAATCGGAGAACCGCTGCCACAAGCCATGCTGGACAAGATGCTGGCAGCCAAAAAATATCAGGCGGCGTTGTTTATCCTGCGCCAGCTTGAGTTCGGCCTGTTCGATTTCCGTCTGCATGCGGAATACGATCCGGCAAAAGGGGCTCAAATTCTGCCGACACTGGCCGATGTCAAAGCCAAGGTCGCCGTCGTGCCAAGCACAAGCTGGAATCGCTTCCCGCACGCCTTCAGCCACATCTTCGCAGGCGGCTATGCCGCAGGCTACTACAGCTACCTGTGGGCGGATGTTCTGGCTGCGGACGCCTACTCGCGCTTTGAAGAAGAAGGCATTTTCAACCGCACCACCGGCCAGTCTTTCCTGGATAATATCCTGTCGCGCGGCGGTTCCGAAGCGCCGATGGATCTGTTCAAGCGCTTCCGTGGCCGTGAGCCGCAACTTGATGCCATGCTGCACCATTATGGTATTAAAGGGTGAATATCAGCCTGCTGATCGAAGAGGGTGCCGATAGAGGCGCCCTTGATGCATTAGCGACACGTTGGGGATTGCAGGACGATCCCAGCGCGACGCTGGCGCTGGTGCTGACACCAGAACGTCTAGAGTTGCGCAAGCAGGATGAAGAGAAGCTCGGCGCTATTTATGTCGATTTCGTCTCTGGTGCAATGGCCCACCGCCGTCGCTTTGGCGGCGGGCGCGGCGAAGCAGTTGCTAAAGCGGTCGGTATCAAAAAGAATTATCTGCCGGACGTCGTAGATGCCACCGCCGGATTAGGCCGTGATGCCTTTGTACTGGCATCGTTAGGCTGTCGTGTACGTATGCTGGAACGTAACCCGGTAGTTACTGCGCTACTCGATGATGGTTTACGACGTGGTTATGAAGATGCCGAGATAGGCGCATGGCTGCGCGAAAGATTGACACTGATTCACGCCTCAAGCCACACAGCACTGAGCGATATTACGCAGCCACCGGATGTGGTCTATCTCGATCCCATGTTTCCTCATCGGCAAAAAAGTGCGCTGGTAAAGAAAGAGATGCGGGTGTTTCAATCGCTGGTGGGCGCGGACGACGATGCGGATGCCCTACTGGCTCCCGCGCGAGCGTTGGCGAAAAAGCGCGTGGTGGTAAAACGTCCCGACTACGCCCCACCGCTGGCGGGCATTGCCACTCAATCTATGCTGACCACCAAAAGCCACCACTTTGATTTTTATTTGCCACTGTAGTTCGCAGTACTCATTTTTGCCTCCCATACATTTAAGCGCTCACACGTGAGCGCTTAAACTGCTCCTTATGATGAAATATGGTTAACGACGGCCAATCGTTTTGACATTTCATCCGACCTTGCACTGATTGTGGGCTATCAATACCGCAAAGCACCCAGCAAGGAAGATTGCCTGTTCAATTTTGCTTTTTCCGATACCGAAACTGACGGATGAGGCTGTCACGTGATTGCACGCGATCACGCTAAACGCCGTAAGAACGCCCAAGGTGCCAGAGTGTAAGTACTATTTTCTGTTAGACGTGGACGATGCGAGCCGTATCGTTGCTTAACTGGAGGGCATCGGCAATCCGTCACGCCGTAGGAATGGCCAACGTTGATGTCGACGCCTTTACCCCTGCCTTCGAGAACCAACAAATGCAGCGCGCCGCACAATTGGTAGGGTAACCCATGGCCCGTTGATACCTGACAGGCCATTCTATGGACTTACGCCGATAACGCCTCAACCCGCTCGATGGCACCACGCAGGCTTTCCGCATTCAGCGACACAGGCAGCGCGTGGATCGATTCGAACGGGGCCAGCGTGTGTGCAATGACTTTCTCCACATCGGCGTGATTATGGATATCCACGTCCAGCGCCTTCAGGCTGGTGGGCAGGTTGAAACGCGCAAACGCCGCAATCAGTTGCTCGGTCACGTCGCGCTGTCCCAGCAGTTCGCTCTGCACCAGAATGCCATAAGCCACTTTGGTGCCGTGCAGGAAACGCTCGGTTTGCGGTAAGGTGGTGAGCCCGTTATGCACCGCATGCGCCGCTGCCACGCGGGTGTAGCGTTCACCCAAGCAGCCAACCATACCACCGCCAGCGATAATCGCATCGACCACATCAAGGAAAGCCTGCGTCAGTTCGCAACGTCGTTGATCGGCCAGCGCCTGTTCGCTGCTGTTGAGGGTCGTGTATTCAATGAGTTGATGTAGCATCAAACGTAGTACTCGCGTTCGATGTAAGTACCGATGATCCTATCGTGCATTTCGGATGATTTTGAATATCCGAGCGTCTTGCGATTGAGCCATTGCAATCGGTTACGCAGTGTCAGATGTGCACTCTCAATACGCTGTGTATACAGCTTGCTAACAATGTGTTTTACTTTTGGAAGTTCGTCGTTGTAAGCCCTGTAGCCATCCGTGTTTGCATGACTGACGACGGTAACGCTGATGGCCACTTTTGCCATAACCGTGTTTTTTCACAGGGGATGCCTGTTCACAAAACGGGCATCTTACATCAACTTTAGCCACTGTATTCCACATCCAAAACCGGACATTTCACAATGCAATCAACATATTGAATACATGACCGTTATGTGGTAGATTCGTCTGCAAAGATGCTCATTTACACGAATTTATACGGCTGAGCATATTATCGTTCATTCAAACCCATTTCTCTGATGTGATAATGCAAAAAAACAATCGTATTTCATTCTGTGAGCAAGCAGGTTAAGGTTAAATCATGATCACCACTGACGGTAACAGCGCAGTCGCTTCTGTAGCTTGGCGAGCAAACGACGTCATCGCCATCTACCCGATTACCCCAAGTTCTTCCATGGCCGAACAGGCTGCCGCATGGTCGAGCGATGAGCGTAAGAACGTGTGGGGAGACACGCCCCGGGTGATCGAAATGCAGTCGGAAGGCGGCGCGATTGCTACCGTGCACGGGGCGTTGCAGACGGGGGCGCTGGCGACATCGTTTACCTCATCGCAGGGCTTGCTGTTGATGATCCCGACGCTCTACAAGCTGGCCGGACAGTTAACCCCTTTCGTGTTGCACGTTGCCGCCCGCACCGTCGCTACTCATGCGCTCTCCATTTTCTGCGATCACTCCGACGTGATGGCGGTGCGCCAGACGGGCTGCGCCATGCTGTGTGCCAACACCGTGCAAGAAGCACAAGATTTCGCCTTGATTGCACAAATCGCCACGCTTAACAGCCGCGTCCCCTTTATCCATTTCTTCGACGGTTTCCGCACTTCACATGAAATCAATAAAGTGGAACCGCTCAGTGATGAAGTATTGCTGAAACTGCTGCCCCAGGATGCAATTGCCGCACACCGTGAGCGAGCGCTTACACCTGAACGTCCGGTGATCCGTGGCACCGCCTCCAATCCGGATACTTTCTTCCAGGCACGCGAAGCCACCAATCCGTGGTACAACAACACCTACTCTCACGTTGAGCGGGCGATGGATGCCTTTGCCGAGGTTACCGGACGTCGCTATCAACCGTTTGAATATTACGGGCACCCAGAAGCGACGCGCGTGATTGTGCTGATGGGCTCGGGCGTAGGGACGCGCGAAGAAGTGGTGGATGTCCTGCTCACCCATGGTGAAAAAGTGGGTGTGCTTAACGTGCGTCTGTATCGTCCGTTCTCAGCGCAGCATCTGCTCGCCGCTCTTCCGCAAACCGCGCAGAGCATCGCTGTGCTCGATCGCACTAAAGAACCCGGATCCCTGGCAGAACCGCTTTATCTGGATGTAATGACCGCACTGGCAGAAGCCTTTTCCCGTGGGGAGCGGGCAACATTACCGCGTACCATTGGTGGCCGTTACGGTCTGTCTTCCAAAGAGTTCACGCCACAGTGTGTACAGGCTATTTTTAATGAGTTAGCGCTTGCTAACCCAAGACCGCGTTTCACTGTAGGGATTTATGATGATGTAACCCACCTTTCACTGCCGTTGCCGGAGCAACACTTCCCCTCCAACGCCGGACTGGAAGCTCTGTTCTACGGACTCGGCAGCGATGGCACTGTCTCCGCCACCAAAAATGCCATCAAGATTGTCGGTTCCGGTACCCCAATGTTTGTACAGGGCTATTTCGTCTACGACTCCAAAAAAGCGGGCAGCCTGACGGTATCGCACATGCGCGTTGGCACGCACCCGATCAATTCGGCCTATCTGATCGATCAAGCCGATTTCGTCGCGTGCCATCAGTGGCAGTTCATTGAAAAGTACGCCATGGTGGAACGCTTGAAACCCGGCGGTATCTTCCTGATAAACACCCCCTACAGCGCCGACGACCTGTGGCACCGCTTGCCACAAGAGGTGCAGGCAGGCCTGAATCAACGTCAGGCAAGGGTCTATTGCATCAACGCAGCCAAAATAGCCCGTGAATGTCAGTTGGGTGCGCGTATCAACACCGTGATGCAAATGGCATTCTTCCATCTCTCGCAGATTTTGCCTGGTGATGCGGCCGTAGAGAAACTGCGTAGCGCTATCGAAAAGAGCTATGGTAGTAAGGGTGAAGAGCTGGTCGCCCGCAACTGGAAAGCGCTGGAAGCCACACTGGCGGCGCTGGAATCCGTTGCGCTGGCAGCGGTTAATCCTGAAAGTCCGCAACGTCCACCTGTGGTATCCAACGCCGCGCCGGACTTCGTTAAAACGGTAACGGCAACCATGCTGGCAGGACTCGGTGATACCTTACCCGTTTCCGCCTTACCACCCGATGGGACTTGGCCTACCGGCACCACACAGTGGGAAAAACGTAACATTGCAGAGGCCATTCCGCTTTGGAAACCAGAGCTGTGTACGCAGTGTAACCACTGCGTCGCCGCCTGCCCGCACTCGGCTATCCGTGCCAAAGTAGTGCCTGCTGAGGCCATGAGCGACGCGCCTGATTCGCTGCAATCGCTGGATGTCAAAGCGCGTGATATGCGTGGTCAAAAGTATGTATTGCAAGTCGCCCCTGAAGATTGCACGGGATGTAACCTGTGCATCGAGGTGTGCCCAGCGAAAGACCGTCAAAACCCTGAGATCAAAGCCATCAACATGGAATCCCGCCTAGATAATCTGAGCGTGGAAAAAACCCACTTTGATTTCTTCCTGCAATTGCCGGAAATCGACAAGAGCAAGTTGGAACGTATCGATATCCGCACGTCACAGTTGATTACGCCGCTGTTCGAGTACTCGGGTGCCTGTTCCGGTTGTGGCGAAACGCCATATATCAAACTGTTAACGCAGCTCTATGGCGATCGTTTGCTGGTCGCCAACGCCACCGGCTGCTCATCTATTTACGGCGGCAATTTGCCCACCACGCCGTGGACCACCGATGCCAACGGACGTGGTCCTGCCTGGGCCAACTCGCTGTTTGAGGATAACGCCGAATTTGGTTTAGGTTTCCGTATCAGCGTGGATCAACATCGCCAGCGCGCCTTGCGTCAGCTCTTGCAGTTAGCACCGCAGCTCCCCGCCGATCTGGTGAGCGCCTTGCAGGAAGAGAACATTGCGCCAGATCTGCGCCGCCAGCAAATTGCACAATTGCGTGAACAGCTAGCCAGCCTCAATGATTCAATGGCACGTGAACTTAGCCGCGATGCCGACCATCTGGTAGACAAATCCGTCTGGCTGATTGGCGGTGATGGCTGGGCCTATGATATTGGCTACGGCGGTCTGGACCATGTGATGAGCCTGACAGAAAACGTCAACGTGCTGGTGCTGGATACCCAGTGCTATTCCAACACGGGCGGTCAGCAATCCAAGGCGACACCGCTGGGTGCGGTCACCAAATTTGGTGAAAAAGGTAAACGTAAGGCGCGTAAAGATCTGGGCATCAATGTGATGATGTACGGCCACGTTTATGTCGCACAGATTTCACTGGGCGCACAGCTTAACCAAACGGTGAAAGCAATTCAGGAAGCGGAAGCCTGGCCAGGTCCATCCTTAATCATCGCCTACAGCCCCTGCGAAGAACACGGCTACGATCTGGCGTTCAGTCACGATCAGATGCGTCAACTGACGGCCACAGGATTCTGGCCACTCTATCGCTTCGATCCGCGTCGTGTGGAAGAAGGCAAACCGGCGTTGGTCACCGATTCCCGTCCGCCCTCCAGCAGCCTGAGTGAGACACTGTTGAAAGAGCAACGCTTCCGTCGGCTGAATACGCAAATGCCAGAAAAGACCACGCGGTTGTATGAAGAAGCGGAACAGGATCTGCGTCGTCGTTTTGACTTCCTGACGATGATGGCAGGTAAAGCAGAGAAGATCACTCAAGAATAAAGCCGACATATCCGACGAGATCCTCAGTGCAATCCGAGGATCTCGTAAGGAAAATGCGCGCTAGCGAAAGATCTGGCTGACGGCTTCGGCCACTGTCTCTACCTGATGCTCCTGCAACTGGCTGATACTGAGCCGAATAAACTCTCCGCTTTTTACCCCCCGCTCCCACGCCAACCCTCACGGCAATGCCACGCACGGCCAAGGTTACCAGTGCATGGCGCTCCGAAGGTACTGGCAACCAGATACAAAGCGCATCGCTTTCTGGTACATGAATGCCCCGTCGAGCCAGCGCATCCACTAACGCCTGACGTCGCCGGTGGTAGACCTGTTTGGCATGTGCAATATCGTGCTGTGCCTGTGCATCGTTCAATAAATAAGCCAACGCCCCTTGCAGTATCCGGCTACTCCATTCGACGCCAAAATGGCGGAAGGATTGGAGCTGGTCCATTCGGGTTTTACTGCCCGATATCACGGCCAAACGTAAATCCGGTCCATAGGCCTTGGAGTAAGAGCAAACATGAATTGTACGTTCAGGATGGTAGCGTCCCAAACTGATCGCAGGACAGGTTGATAATTCACCTATGCCATCATCTTCCAGAATCAGCACATTTTCATGCTCGGCCAGTACAGCGGCCATGTCGCCCAGCCGCTCAGTGCTTACGACGCACCCCGTGTGTGAATGTGTCCTGGGTTGGAAAATAAACGCGACTGGCTTTTGTTGCAGCGCCTGTTTCAGTTCCTCAATGTCAGGTCCGTTGACATCATAGCCCATCTTGATGGCGTTCATTCCCAGCAGATCGAGCAAGTCGAGTAAACGCGCGGTGGTAGGGCTTTCGATAGCCACCGTCGAGCCGGGAAAGATAAATGCCTGCAACGCCAGATACAGCCCATCAAACCCGCCACTTGAGGTAATGAAAGCCTCAGCCGGATAAGGCCAGCGTTTGCGAACCGCAGCCTCCAATTCAGGGACAATGGCAGTTCGTTGATAACTGTTTAACGTGGGCTGCGACAGGGCATGTTGCAATGCTGCCGCCAGATTAGGTAATAACGCGGGGTCCGGTGAAGAGAGTTCCATATTAATCTGGATGGTGTCACTAAAGTTACCGACCCTCTCAAAACGTTCAGGACGGGGCGAGACTCGCTGACCACAGACCCATACCCCTGTCCTTCCACGCCCGGTCACCACGTTCTGTCGCTTTAATTGGGACCATGCCGCCGAAATCGTCGCCGGGCTCACCCGCAATATTTCAGCCAGTTCCTGAACCGACGGCAACTGGCTTCCAATCGCGATGTGCTCTTCACGAATCAATGTAGCGATATCCATCGCAATACCCCGAATCGAGGGATCGGTAAGCATTCCGGCAAGCCAAACGGGATCAATTTTTGCTGTCATATCAAAAATTTTTGTTCAGTAACAAAAATATGATTGTACACATACAGATGAGCCACTAGTGTCAAAAAAAGCCACGTTACGTACAAAAATTGTACAATTGTAAGCAGGGAAATAATGAGCATGATGTGGATTAGTTAGCCTTCACCGGGGAAATAGCGTGACGATAACAATTAGATTGGCGGTGCGCGATTGGGACTATTTTACTCCACTTGCTTTGGGCGACATCAAACAAAAACACTTTACATTGATGATCGACCGCGTGGAGGCGTTGCCCCAAAATTTGGCCAACAGCCCGCATTACGATGCGGGTGGAATATCTTTCAGCCACTACGCGCGGAACAGCGCTAGTAGCGATGAAAGTTTGCTGGCACTCCCGCATTTCTTGATGCGGGGGTTTCGCCAGCGTTGCATTTTGACCACCGAAGACAGCCCATTGAATGCGTTATCGCAGCTCGCGGGCAAACGTATCGGTGTAACTGGCTGGCATCACTCCGGCAGTGCCTGGACGCGTGCCATGCTGCGAAGTGAAGGCATAGAGACGAAAGATGCCCATTGGTATGCCGGCCGCTTAACAGATGCACACCCGATCATGGACACGCTGGGGAATTTTGGTCAACCGTGAAACATTGACCCTGCCCCCGGCGAGCAGCCGCTGATATCGTTGCTGAAAAACGTCGAACTGGATGCAATATGCCCCCCTTTTATGCCGGATGGGTATTTCAGTGAGACCTCAGGGCTACGTCAATTGCTGCGAGATTTTCGGCAGGCAGAATTGGATTACTTCCGGGCCGTGGGTTACATCCCGGGTATTCATGTTCTCGGCATCAAACCCGAGATAGCCCAAGCGCACCCTTGGCTGCCGCAAGCGTTAAGTGAAGTGATCGATCAATCCTACGCCCTGTGGATGAAAAAACGCATCAAATATACCGACACCACGCCGTGGCTACTGGACGATCTGTGAAAAATTGCGCGGGATTTACCCGCCAACTGGAATGAAAATGGCTTTGAGGTGAATAAAGTGATGATCGCTGATTTCGCCCGAGAACTGTATGAGCAAAAGATCACCGAGAAATGCTTAACCCCGGAAGCGTTGTTCCCCTATCCATGTCAGTAGCGGCATCGCACATTAATGACGTGATGGATAACAGAGGTTGCTATGAAAGTTGCGTTGGGGCAATTCGCGGTAGACAAAGAGTGGCAGAACAATGCGATCACTACGGTCTCACTCATGGAGCAAGCCGAGCAGGCCGGTGCTGAACTTCTGGTACTGCCTGAAGGCATTCTGGCACGCGATATTACCAATCCCAAGTTGGTACTGACCGCAGCACAACCTCTTGATGGCCCGTTTATGACGCAGGTGCTTGCCGCCAGCCAAGGCAACGGCATGAACACCATGATGAGCGTCCACGTTCCTAACGGCAGCGATAAAGTCTGGAACACGCTGGTTGTCGTTCGCAACGGCGAAATCATCGAGCAGTATCGCAAATTTCATCTGTACGATGCATTCGCCATGAAAGAATCTGATAACGTGATGCTTGGAGATGATGTCCCTGCGCTGGTCAACGTTGCCGGATTGAACGTGGGATTGATGACTTGCTATGACATCCACTTTCCCGAGCTCGCCCGTCGTCTGGTACTGGATGGCGCCGATCTGCTGGTGCTGCCCGCAGCCTGGGTTAAAGGGCCGCTGAAAGAGACACACTGGGAACTTCTGGTCCGCGCCCGCGCTTTGGAAAACACCACCTATGTGGTGGCGGTTGGCGAGTGCGGTGTGAGAAACATCGGTAACAGCATGGTGGTCGACCCGCTAGGCGAGTAGTACAGGCACCCGAAACACCGACGTTGGTCTATGCTGATATCGACCCTAAAGTGTATTAGTCGCGACTAGATCTGACACTGGACCTTGAAAGGTTGAGAGTTACAGGTTTTGATATGGGTGTCTAATCCTTAAACAAAACGCGAGGTAACTATCATGCTTCATACTAACAATCCCATTATCAAACACAAAGCCGGCCTGCTCAATCTCGCCGAAGAACTCGGTAACGTATCAAAAGCCTGCAAGAT
>NZ_JAHWCO010000506.1:0-2631 GCF_020054415.1 Candidatus Symbiopectobacterium sp.
CGCTGCTTGAGGGCCTTGTTATAAGAGGGCCAGTTGGTGATTTTAAAATTTTGTTTTGCCATGGAGACCTGATTTTGAAACAACTGTGGTGATCTGCTCCGATGATTACCCAAAAGTTCTATTTATTCAACAAAGCCCATCGCTGACTCTACTTTTGGTACGGCGGACTGCTGTAATTTCTTCCCCAACACAAATTCTGCATTATCTTCAATTCCCTTTCTTGTTTTCACCAGTTCTTTGCCAAGGTTCCACAATTCACCAGCGCCATATTTTTCAGCAACAACCTGCTGATCATCCGTAATGGCAGCGTAAAGCTGTTTAAGGGTGCCAACCTCTTCATCCTTGAAATACCCTACCTTATTACCGATAGCCTGCCCAACCTGCTTTCTGACGTTATCCAATCTGCCATATGTTGGCAGAGTATTTGGGTCAAGCCGTGAAAGCGTCCTCTTTAATATCGGGGTAAGCTCATCTATACCGCCTAAATCGTCCGCGTGATCCTCCAAGAATCTCACGGTGTTGTTCGGCTCAACGCGATCACGGATTGGGACCTTTTGAGCAACCTTATTGTAAATTTCGTCAGACTGATTTTGCAGGTTTGATATGATGCTATCAAACTTTGATGCCAGCCTGTCGGAAACTGCCTGCTTATCCAGATCACCGCCAAACGAGGTGATCAACTCATCGGCGCGTTTCCCAAGCTCAGAGATGAATCGCTTATGCCCTTCACTGATTTCAGTGCCTGGAAGCGTGGCAACTGCATTGTCTAGCGCCCTGACTGTGGAGTTTTTTGATACCATGCCGGGAGTGGTGTAATTCTCCATCCCCAGTTCACGTATGGCATTAATGGCATTCTGGTCAGGGCTAACCTCTTGAGCAAAACCCTGCATTGCCCTCTGGTTTCCAATAATTCTATTACTCATTGCGCTGGATGCTTTATCAAGCGTAGCGCTAGTAGAATCTCCACCTATGCCTGTGGCGGCGCGATACAGATCGCCAGCACCCTCTTTTATTTTCCCCGCGACCTTACCAACGGCAGGTCCAACAAGATCAGCTACAGGGCCAGCAACGGCACCCACTGCGGCACCAGTGGCAACATCATTACCTGTCCCTTTCGCCACAATGCCACCCTCTGCCGCACCTAATCCAGCAGCAGCCGCTAGCCTTGCAGCACGAGCAGGCGCTTGAGCTATCAGACCGCCACCGCCAAGAAATGGCGCAGCCTGTCCGACAAACTCACCAACATCCTGTGAAGTAGATGGCTTGGCAGCCAGCTTCTGCTGAACCGACTTGATCGCCGCTTGTTCTTCTGGTGTCATGTCGTTAAACAAACCAACACCCTTGCCAACATCCATCAACCCGTTGATCACCCCAAACATAAAGCGGTCGAAGCCATTGGCGTTGTTAACCACATTTTCCTGTCTGGCGCTTTCCTCTGCCGATACCCCCGGTGCTGATGGCTGAGGTGAGTGAGCTCGCTGCCCTTGAGACTGGATCATCTGAGCAATCCTGGTCGCACCTTCCGTATCCCCTGCCGCGTCAGCGTTGCGTAACGCGGTCATAAGCTGTTCGCGGTCGTATGCCACTATCTGCCCCCGAGATATTTATTTACCAGATCATCATCTGACATCTGTGATTGCTGCTGATTGGGCTGCTGCACAGGGATATCCTTCCCATATTTTTGTTGCAGTCGCTTCTGAGCCATCTGCGTTGTGTCAATGATGGCCTTTATCGATGCGCGTGCCGATTTTTCAGACTGGCTTGCCGAAAGGTTTCCGATCACGTCCATCACCTTTTGACCCTCAGCATTACTCAAGGCTCCAAATCCACGCATTTGCTGAATTCCTGACATGAACCCCTGAGATTTGAGAGTGTCTACCAGAGCGCTAGTGTCTGCCGCGTCGGTACCGGGGATCCATCTGTTAGTGCCAGGTATTAGGTTGACGCCGAAATATCCTGTGAATCCGGGGCTGTCAAGAACCTTATTTGCCGTGTCAATGGTGCGAGTCATCGTATCCATGCTGGTATTGTATGCGTCGACCTTATCCGTCCTGGCCTGCCCAAGATCCCGTTGCGTTGCTGCTCGTTTATCTTGCAAAATTCCCAATTGCACCTGATTGGTTTCGTTTTGTATTTTCCTGTCCAGCGCTTTATCTTGTAGCTCCAACTTGCGCACTTTGACGTTTTGCTGAGCAATATCAACATTGGCCCAGCCTTGAGCCTCACCAACGCGATTGCTTCTCGCCGTTTCCGCCGCTTTATCCTGATCAACCGCCAGCTTGCCGCGGTCAATCTCTCGTCCTTGCAGTTTATCCAGGATGTCGAAATATTTATCACCGCTCCCGGCCATACCAAGAATGTCAAACAGTTGCGCGGCACCCTGTGGGTCTTGTATCCCCATTTGCGCCAGAATGCCCGGGTTAGCGCCAACACGAGACAACTCACCTGAGTTTTTCTGCAGATACTGAGCATATGCATCCGGACCCTGATACAGTGCTAGCCGCAACTTTGCGGCCTGATTGGTCATATCGGAACGCTGACCAGCATCAAGGCCGGAAACAGCCTGCTGAGCCTGACCTATGAATGCCGGGTTCTGCACAGCGAAATCGCGCAATGCTGACGTGTCACCAG
>NZ_JAHWCO010000620.1:0-2170 GCF_020054415.1 Candidatus Symbiopectobacterium sp.
ATCCTGGCAATGAATGTGGAAAGAATGTTTACCGAGATCGATACCAATAAGAGTAACGTTTTCCATGATGGCCTCTCCTGAAAGAAAAACACCCTGCCAGCGTACCGCTCACAGAGTGGGGGTGAACATCTCATTAGGCCCAGCAAGACATCGATTGGTAAGAAATACATTATTGCCATTGCGGGGTGTGGCGACGACACACCCCGTGTAAAACCAGCTACCTTAACGTCACGCTTTTAACATCACACTTAGCCGTTACGCTTTGGCGCACTACGCCGCGCAGGACCTGCGTGGCCGTGGCGTTTTACCGCACGACGAATTTGATTGGCTTTCACCCGACGACGCTCACGCTCAACCGGCAGCTTGCTGGTGGTTTCAGCCGGCAATTGCACCAGTTCGCGCAGATAGTTAAGTTGTTCGAGCGGCATTTCCGTCCAGCCACCGCGCGGCAACCCTTTTGGTAATGGAATGTCGCCATAACTCACGCGAATCAGGCGGCTTACTTGCACGCCAACCGCTTCCCACAAACGACGCGCTTCTCGGTTACGCCCTTCTGTCAGCGTAACGTTATACCACTGGTTTAACCCTTCACCACCGCTGTACTTCAGGGTGCAGAACGATGCAGGACCGTCATCAAGCTGTACGCCTTTGGTCAGCAGCTTGAGTTTATCCTCATCCACTTCACCAAACACACGCACCGCATATTCGCGTTCCACTTCATGACTGGGGTGCATCAAGCGGTTTGCCAATTCTCCGTCGGTGGTGAACAGCAGCAGGCCGGAGGTATTCACATCCAGACGCCCTACCGCCACCCAGCGTGAACCGCGCATTTTCGGCAAACGATCGAACACCGTCGGGCGACCATCGGGATCGCTGCGGGTGCAAAGCTCACCTTCTGGTTTGTAATAAATCAGTACGCGACAGACTGCTTCTTCGGTTTCTTTAACAGAAACCACGTGACCATCGATACGAATGCGGGTTGCTTTGGTTACCTCGACGCGGTCGCCCAGCGTCGAAATTTTGCCGTCCACGCTCACACGGCCTGCCTGGATAATGCCTTCGATCTCGCGGCGTGAGCCGTGGCCAGTACGCGCCAGCACTTTTTGTAACTTTTCGCTCATTGAGCAGCCTCAGAGTGTCGCCTTCACAGGCGTCGGATAAAACAATGAGTTAACGTTAATTTACTCATAACTCACTGATGAGTATCTGTTTAACAGAGGAATCCGGGAAACGCCCTCCCTGTTTATCGCCACATCGCCGTACCCGTAGCGCGAGTGGCAGATAATTCTACATGAATTTTAGGCTAAAAAGCGCATCTTGTTTGAGTACAACGGCATATCAACCGATAATCCTGTTTCCAGGGAACCGTGTACGCTAGCGCCGACACTACAGGAAACGTCCATGACATCGATTTCACCACTGGTCTGCCGTGATGCCACGCACTACGACAGCCATCATCTCGCCGCCATATTGACTGAATGCTTCACGGATTATGTGATACCTTTCACCCTCGATGGCCCGACGTTTGCCACACGCTTTAACGCAGAGGGTCTATCGTTGACTGAGAGCCGCATCTGGAGCGTCAAAAACAACCCGGTAGCGCTGGCAATCATGGTGCGTCGCGGCTCGCGTTGCCGCCTGGCCGCCTTTGCCATTCATCCGCGCTGGCGCCGTGGCGGGTTGGGAACAGCGATGTTGGAGCATCAGCGAAGGTATAAAGTTATAAAACAATATTTATCATATGCTTATGTTATTTTTGCGCTCAAAAAATAGGCGACAAAACACAACAAAGCACGACAATACACGACATTTTTATCAATAACTTACCGTCCATTTCGACCTGCCGACTACGCCAGAATCTCCCAGATTTGACAGACTTGAGGGAGGGGGATTTCGATGGCATACCGTAACCTGAGCAAGGTATACTGCGCCAATGACAACATCCTCACTCTCCCAACATGACTCCCTGTTCAAAAAGTTCCTCGGCGATATCACGGTCGCCCGAGACTTTCTGGAAATCCATCTGCCACCTCATCTGCGGGAGCGCTGCGATTTCAGCACCCTTGCGATGGAGTCAGGTAGCTTTATCGAAGACGACCTGCGCACCCAGTGTTCGGATATGCTCTATTCCGTGCAGACAAAAACGGGGAAAGGCTATATCTACACATTG
>NZ_JAHWCO010000343.1:0-8100 GCF_020054415.1 Candidatus Symbiopectobacterium sp.
GCAACGGCTCAATCGCAAGACGCTCGGATATTCAAAATCATCCGAAATGCACGATAGGATCATCGGTACTTACATCGAACGCGAGTACTACGTTTGATGCTACATCAACTCATTGAATACACGACCCTCTTCTGCGCTGCGCTTATGGTGGCGTGTTTCTGTAGTGCTTCAGCGATGGCGAACGACATGACTTACCAAACGTCCGCGGTAACCGAAGAAGGGTTGCCGGTGTTCTATCCCGAACTCAAACAGCAGCTCACCTATCCGGGATCTTGGCTGTCAGGCAATGAGAAGGATTTCGCTGTTTGGAAAACCGAGGCGCGCCAGAAACTACGGGCGATGTTGCTGAAGCAGTATTCGCACCGTGATTTTGCGCCAGCGACAATTGAGCGCGAAGAGCGAGATGGCTATGTCGCCGAGAAGGTGGCATTCAATATCACCGATAAAAGCCGGATGGCGGGGCTGTTGTTAACACCCAAAACGCGGGGCCGTATCCGGCGATCATCTTGTTGCACGATCACGGCTCGAAGTTTGATATCGGCAAAGAGAAGATGATCAAGCCGTGGGGCAACGCCGAGAAACTGGCATCGGCACAGGCGTGGGCCGATAAATTTTTCACCGTGCGTAATGAGTTGGTCACCCCCACTCTGTGAGCGGTACGCTGGCAGGGTGTTTTTCTTTCAGGAGAGGCCATCATGGAAAACGTTACTCTTATTGGTATCGATCTCGGTAAACATTCTTTCCACATTCATTGCCAGGATAAGTCAGGTAACGCGCTTCTGCGTAAGAAGTTTACGCGCGCAAAGCTAATGCAGTTTTTGGCGACGTGCCCATCCTCGGTTGTTGTCATGGAAGCTTGTGCAGGGGCACACTTTATGGCGCGGCGTATCAATGATAGCGGCCATGAAGCAAAACTTATCTCTCCGCAGTTTGTGCGCCCGTTTATCAAGAGCAATAAAAATGATTTTGTTGATGCAGAGGCGATATGTGAAGCTGCATCCCGGCCGTCAATGCGTTTTGTTCAGCCGAAAACTGAGGTTCAGCAGGCGATGCGAGCACTGCATCGGGTCAGGGAATCTCTTATCAGAGATAAAGTAAAAACCACTAACCAGGTCCACGGTTTTCTGCTGGAGTTTGGGATAAGCCTGCCAATCGGCGAGGCGGTAATAAAGCGACTGTATCTGGTGCTGGCTGAGCACGAAACCCCCGAATACCTGAGCCGTCTGCTGGTTAAGTTACATGCCCACTATCTTTACCTTGTCGAGCAAATAGCAGCGCTAGAATCAGAAGTAAATCAGTCAGTCAAAGCTAATGATACTGCACAGCGAATTATGACAATTCCAGGGGTCGGGCAGATTACTGCCAGCTTACTTTCATCACAGCTCGGCGATGGAAAACAATTTTCATGTAGCAGGGATTTTGCGGCTTCCACAGGGCTTGTACCGCGACAATACAGCACAGGAGGCAAACCGACTCTGCTGGGGATAAGCAAACGAGGTGATAAAAATTTACGCAAACTTCTGGTTCAATGTGCCCGCTCATTCATGATGCGACTTGAACATCAGCAGGGCAGGCTTGCTGAATGGGTTCGGGGGCAACTCGATAACAAACATTCAAATATTGTCGCCTGTGCTCTGGCAAACAAACTGGCGCGAATAGCCTGGTCAATCACAACTAATCACAATGAATATCAGGCCTGATGTTATATAGAACTACATCAACACACTGATTATTAAATAATTAAACATCAGTTACCTATCTGGTTTTGCGGGTTGTGTATTCAATGAGTTGATGTAGCGTCAAACGTAGTACTCGCGTTCGATGTAAGTACCGATGATCCTATCGTGCATTTCGGATGATTTTGAATATCCGAGCGTCTTGCGATTGAGCCGTTGCAATCGGTTACGCAGCGTCAGATGTGCACGCTCAATACGCTGTGTATACAGCTTGCTAACAATGTGTTTTACTTTTGGAAGTTCGTCGTTGTAAGCCCTGTAGCCATCCGTGTTTGCATGACTGACGACGGTAACGCTGATGGCCACTTTTGCCATAACAGTGTTTTTTCAAAGGAGATGTCTGTTCACAAAACGGGCATCTTACATCAACTTTAGCCACTGTATTCCACATCCAAAACCGGACATTTCACACTGCAATCAACATATTGAATACACGACCTTCTATTGAAATAAATCGTAACTGACTAATACCCATAAACGTGCTTGCAAAGGTATCAGGCTAGTTCGCCTTTGACCAGTGGAACAAATTTAACCGTTTCAATGGTATTAACCACAAATTCTCCACCGTGGCGTTGTATGCGCTGCAACGTTTGCGACTGTTCTCCCACCGGGAGCACCATAATGCCCCCTTCATCCAATTGCGCTATCAGCGCATTCGGAATTTCAGGTGCCGCCGCCGTCACAATAATGGCATCAAACGGGCCGCGTGACGGCCAGCCTTGCCAACCATCGCCGTGTCTGGTGGAAACATTGTGCAGGTCCAGTTGCTTCAAACGCCGTTTAGCCTGCCATTGCAACCCTTTGATACGCTCAACGGAAAAAACCTGCTTTACCAAATGCGCCAAAACCGCCGTTTGGTAGCCGGAGCCGGTGCCAATCTCGAGTACGCGAGACGCGGGCGTCAATTGCAACAGGTCGGTCATGCGGGCAACCATATAAGGCTGAGAGATGGTTTGACCGGAGCCTATCGGCAACGCGGTATTTTCATAGGCTTTATGCTCAAAGGCTTCGTCGACAAAACGCTCACGCGGCACAGCCTCGATAGCCTTAAGCAATCGCTCGTGATGAATGCCCTGCTGACGCAACAGTGTCAGCATCGTTTGCATGCACTTGTTCACCCTATCCCGTCAGCCTCAGTCGTGATTAACGTCTTCATGCCTTTACTCAATAATGGCAATGCCTTGCCGTGAGTTCGCACCTTTATTGCGTAGGTACTATATATAGGTGCTATATCGTTACTAGACCAGACACTGCATCTCAATCAGCGATATCCATCTGTTCAAGCGGAGTGATGAGCTCACGCACAACGCTGGTGGCAAAACTGCCTGCCGGTAGCCAGAAATCCAGCGTGACCGACGCATCATCCAGCCAAGACCAGCACATCTGCTGCGGATAGAGCAGCGCAGCGCGGCACGGCGCGCAACCTCCAACCGTTCACGACGCAGCAATCCAAGCAGCGTCTCGTGCCCCACCAGGCAGCGTTGTTCAAACGCCAACGCGTCACCCTGAGTGCCAGAATTGCCGTCGCCGGGCAGAGGTGCTTTCACGCACAGCTCACTGTTATCAACGCGCGTTTGCAGTGCCGCTAACTCGTCCTCATTTGCGACAAACCAACTGCCGCGCCCGGCCAGTTGCAGCGCATCACCCACCAGCACTTGCGTTGCCAACCTCTGACTCAAACGTTGGCTTACGATGAGATGTAACAGCGCGCTACGGCTGGCCGACAGATAAAAGCTGCGTTTACTGTGCTCGCTAACGCGAGTCTCGTCTCCGGCCAAACTTGCCGCCTGAATCAGGTTGTTGCCACCGCGACCAAAATGCTGACTGCCAAAGTAGTTCGGCACGCCCTGTTCGGCAATCGCCGCTAGCCGAGCTTCGACGGCAGCACGGTCGCTGATATTGCGCAGCGTCAGCGTGAACTGATTGCCGCGCAACGCACCGATACGCAGTTTGCGCCGATGACGGGCACTGTTAAGGATTTCACACCCTTCAAGCGCAAAAGCGGAGAAATAGGGTAACACTTTGCCCGGCACATGCAGGCAAAACCACTGCTCCGTAACCGCATGCCGTTCTTTCAAGCCAGCATAGCTCACGGCACGCGCGGGAATACGGGAAAATTTCGCCAACGCTTCAGCCACAAACGACGTGTTGCAACCACGTTTACGTACCTGAACCAGCAGATGTTCACCATCGCCGTCCGGTGCAAAACACAGATCGTCCACCACACGGAAATCACCGGCGCTTGCTTTGAGCGTTCCTGTCGCCTGCGGTTCACCATGCAGCCAGAACAGACTTTCCATGTTGAGCGTAGAGGGTTCTTGCTGCATTACCATGCGACCACTTCACTCCGTTCATCTTTCACCAACAGCGCAACCGCCTTGCAGGCGATCCCTTCTCCACGTCCGGTAAACCCGAGCTGTTCAGTGGTGGTGGCTTTTACGTTGACATCATCCATATGGCAGTGAAGATCTTCTGCCAGATTCACCCGCATTTGCGGAATGTGCGGGGCCATTTTCGGCGCTTGCGCAATGATAGTGACATCCAGATTGCCCAGTCGATACCCTTTTTCTTGTATCCGCTGCCACGCCTGGCGCAGCAGTTCGCGGCTGTCCGCGCCTTTGTAGGCGGGATCGGTGTCGGGAAACAGTTTACCGATATCACCTAGCGCCGCCGCGCCGAGCAGCGCATCGGTTACCGCATGCAGCAACACATCCCCATCAGAATGCGCCAACAATCCCTGAGGGTAAGGAATACGAACCCCGCCGATCACCAATGGGCCTTCGCCGCCCAGTTTGTGGACATCAAAGCCGTGACCAATACGCATGTGGTTATTCTCCTTGATTAGCGAATGGTTATGAAACATGAAACCGGTGAAGGGTACATCACACGCTTGGCGGTGCCAATCGAGCCAGGTAGAACTCGGCCAACGCCAAATCCTCAGGACGTGTCACTTTAATATTATCAGCACGCCCTGCAACAATTTGTGGATGATAGCCGCAATACTCCAGCGCCGACGCTTCATCGGTCACGATAGCCCCTTGTTGTAACGCACGCTCCAAGCAATCTTGTAATAATAACCGTGGAAACAGTTGCGGCGTCAAGGCGTACCATAAATTGCGGCGATCAACCGTGTGCTCAATCGCCTCACCCTGGCTACGCTTCATGGTATCGCGCACCGGTGCAGCAAGAATGCCGCCCACGTCGCAGTGCCGAACAAGCTGTAACAAGCGATCCAGATCCTGAAGGTGCAAACACGGACGTGCGGCGTCATGCACCAACACCCAGGGCGCATCATTGACCGCGCGCAAGCCGGCCAGCACCGAATCAGCCCGCTGTTTGCCGCCGAACAACACGCTGATACGCGGGTCTTGTGCCAACGGCAAGGCGGCAAAGCGCCAGTCGTCGGGGCTGATGACCACCACGGCACGCTGAATGTGCGGATGCTGAAACAACGCAGCCAGCGTATGTTCCAGCAGCGTTTTTCCATGGAGGGTGAGATATTGTTTTGGACAGTCGCACGCCATTCTGCTGCCGTTTCCGGCGGCGGGCAGAACGGCGACAACCTCAGGTAAGGAGACCAGCGGTTCAGACATGAGTTAACGTGATGTCATATGATTAGAAGACGACAGGGAGTTGGATGCGCCAGAATTCGCAGAGGAAGGCGCCGTCGCCGCACGACGAACGGATTGATCCGGCACCAGACGATAGAAGCTCTCACCCGGTTTGATCATGCACAGCTCATTGCGCGCACGCTCTTCAATGGCTTCTTGTCCACCGTTGAGATCGTCTATTTCCGCGAACAGCTGCTCGTTTCGGGCTTTGAGCTTGCCGTTGTTGCCCTGTTGGACAGCAACGTCATCTTTAACCCGAACATAGTCATGAATGCCATTTTTACCCAGCCACAACGAATATTGCAGCCAACCGAGCAAAATCAATAATAACAGCGTTAGCTTTCCCATCCCGCCCCCTGAAAAACCGCCTAATCATCCCATAACTTTGCCTTCGACTCCATATTATCAGGGTGGATTAGCACACAGAGGCACTTTCAACGCCGTAAAGATCCCAATAATCAGGATAGCTATTCATTTGCATTTTAGTAGAAATACGGCGTAAGGCGCCAATAATGGCAGAGATTCTGCGGGATTTTTACCTGCGAATAAGTTTAACCTTTAGGTCGAACTGTGTATTTTTATAAAAATAAAATGCATAAAACAGATGATTCATCTGCCACACTTTGATCTAGGAGATAACATGTTCAAACCCTTTTTGTTCGCTGGCACGCTGTTCGCGGCGGCATTTTCCACGTCTATCGCTGCGGCAGAACAAACCTATGTGGTGGGTGCAGGCGGTACCTATCGTCCTTTTGAATTTGAAAACGCGCAGAAGGAGTTGGAAGGATTTGATATCGACATCATTAAAGTGATCGCCAAGGCGGAAAATTTCTCCATCAAACTGGTCAACACGCCGTGGGAAGGGATCTTCGCTACGCTGAATTCCGGCGATCGCGATATCATTATTTCCGGGATCACCATTACCGACAAACGTAAACAGATGGTCGATTCATCTTCTCCGTACTTTTCGGCAGAACAGTCAATCGTGACGCCAAGGGACTCCAGCATTGGCGCAATTGCTGATTTGAAAGACAATAAAGTCGGTGTGGTGAACTCCAGCAACGGTGACGTGGTGGTTTCTGACGTGCTGGGAAAAAACAACACTGAAATCAATAGGTTCGACAACACGCCACTGATGTTGCAAGAGCTTTATGAAGACGGTATCGGTGCCGCCGTCGGTGATGTCGGTGTGATCAAATTCTATATAAAAACCCACCCGGAGAAGCAGTTTAAACTGGTGTCCGATGCCAAATTTCAGCGTCAATATTTTGGCATCGCCGTTGCTAAAGGCAACGATGCACTTCTGGGTAAGATCAATGTTGGCCTGAAAAAGATTGTTGCCGATGGCACCTATGCGCAAATCTATCAGAAATGGTTTGATAACGACGTTCCTGCCCTGCCTGCTCAGTAAACCGCCGTTTGCACGCTGACTCGGGGTCGTGTATTCAATATGTTGATTGCATTGTGAAATGTCCGGTTTTTGATGTGGAATACAGTGGCTAAAGTTGATGTAAGATGCCCGTTTTGTGAACAGACATCTCCTGTGAAAAAACACGGTTATGGCAAAAGTGGATCAGCGTTACCGTCGTCAGTCATGCAAACACGGATGGCTACAGGGCTTACAACGACGAACTTCCAGAAGTAAAACACATTGTTAGCAAGCTGTATACACAGCGTATTGAGCGTGCACATCTGACACTGCGTAACCGATTGCAACGGCTCAATCGCAAGACGCTCGGATATTCAAAATCATCCGAAATGCACGATAGGATCATCGGTATTTACATCGAACGCGAGTACTACGTTTGATGCTACATCAACACATTGAATACACGACCCTATTTCGTAAGGAATAGTAACAATGGAATTTCATCAATTTATATTTGAAGGTTTTTCTTTTCATAATGGTCAATTACTGACAAAAGATAAAGGCGCTATCTATTTAGCGCCGAAAGAGAGTGCGGTATTACTCTTTATGTTACAAAATGCACATACCGTTATTTCAAAAGATGCAATAATTGAACATGTGTGGAAGGGGGGATTGGTCTCCGATGAGTCATTAACGCGTTGTATTTATGTTTTGCGCCGCACGTTGGGTCACTCAAGAAAAAAAAGATTTATCGATAACATCTACGGCAAGGGCTATCGTTTTGTCCCTGAGGTTCAAGTCGCCAATCTCCCTGAAAAAGCGGTTCAACCGACCTTGACCGCGAACCACAATGAGATGACCGCCTTTGATGCTTCCGCTGAAAAGAGAACATGCAATATTGCATTGTTCATCTTTGAGATGCAGCATCGATACCAAGCTATTTCACTCCACGATCAACTGATTGATTGGTTGCATTGTCTGGATTTGCCCATTAATGTTGTTTCGTCTTGTCTGACGCGCAGCGTCCAAGATTACAGTAGCTACCTATCTGCAATCGAAAAATCACAGGCGGACTATTATATTTCCGGTATGGAAATTCGCCACGGTGAAAACTCTATCATCCGTATTGAACTGACTCGGGCAAAGGATCACTCGGTGTTATATCGAGAAGGAGTCCGTTTCACGAGCGATCACCACATCAATTACCGGTTGCTATGCAGGGCCATTCTGACGCTGTTGTCTGTGTCAGCGCCAGTGATATAAGACGGTAATTCACCATTTGGATTGTCCGCTCCACCCAACATGTTGTTTCCTTGAGGTTCTCACACCAGAAAGGACATCAGCATGCTGAGCAGAGAGGACTTTTACATGATAAAGCAAATGC
>NZ_JAHWCO010000399.1:0-6490 GCF_020054415.1 Candidatus Symbiopectobacterium sp.
AATGTGCTGTGGGCGTACGCCGATGGCCACTTTACTCGATGGAAAACGGATCTGGGCAGAAAAGAATCTGAACCAGATGTAATCTGACAAACACCTGTATAAATAATCGGTAACTGTCAGATCAGGTCTGAGCTAGTACAGGTAATAGCACAATAACCCCCCACATGGTGCGGGGGTTATTTAATTCCTTGGACTCATTTAGCGGGTTCTTCCGGTTCTGGCAGGGTGACGTTAAGTTCAAGCACGGAGATATCATCCCCTTTTTGCTCCAACTGAACCGTCACCATTTCCGGGTCGATCTGTACGTATTTACAGATCACCGCTAAAATATCCCGCTTTAACTGTGGCAAATAATGTGGCTCACTGTCGCCACGGCGGCGTTCCGCAACGATAATTTGCAGCCGCTCCTTGGCAATATTCGCGGTGTTTTTTTTGCGGGACAGAAAGAAGTCGAGTAAGGCCATAATTTATCCCCCAAAAAGGCGTTTAAGAAAACTCTTTTTCTCTTCCTCAATGAAACGGTAGGGACGATCTTCACCCAGCAAGCGATCGACGGTGTCAGCGTAGGCTTTGCCTGCGTCGGAAGCGATATCAAGGATCACCGTTTCCCCCTGGTTTGATGCACGCAGTACGGACTGATCTTCGGGAATAACGCCAACCAGCGAAATACGAAGGATCTCCAGTACATCTTCCATGCTTAACATATCACCGCGGCTAACGCGGCCTGGATTGTAACGGGTGAGCAGCAGATGCTCTTTAATCGCATCCTGACCGCGTTCAGCACGGCGTGATTTGGAGGCCAGGATGCCGAGAATGCGGTCAGAGTCGCGCACCGATGACACTTCCGGGTTGGTGGTAATAATGGCTTCGTCGGCAAAATAGAGCGCCATCAATGCACCCGTTTCAATCCCAGCAGGAGAGTCACAGATGATAAAATCAAACCTCATTTCTGCCAGCGTATCCAACACTTTTTCTACGCCTTCGCGGGTTAGTGCATCTTTGTCACGGGTTTGTGACGCGGGCAGAATATAGAGATTTTCCGTGTGCTTGTCTTTGATTAATGCCTGATTCAGCGTGGCATCACCTTGAATCACATTGACGAAATCGTAGACTACGCGGCGCTCGCATCCCATGATGAGATCGAGGTTACGCAGACCAATATCGAAGTCGATAACAACCGTCTTTTTACCTTTCTGGGCTAAACCGGTAGCAATGGCCGCGCTTGAAGTAGTCTTGCCAACGCCCCCTTTACCCGATGTAACAACAATAATGCGTGCCATAAATAGTTCCTTGTTAAAGGGCTTAGTCTAGAGGTTGTATGGTTAAATCGTTTGCGAGTTGGTCGAGCTTCAGACGCACGGCCTTCCCGAAATGGGCCGCTGGGATCTTGTCGCTGAGCCAGTAGCGCCCGGCGATGGATACCAGTTCGGCTGCAAGATGCGTACAGAAAATTTGGCTCTGCACATCACCCGAGACGCCCGCCAGCGCTCGTCCCCGCATCATGCCGTAAATATGTATATTGCCATCGGCGATCACCTCTGCACCGGCGCTGACGCTGCTCAGTACAATTAAGTCGCCCTCTCTGGAATAAATCTGTTGGCCAGAACGAACCGGCGTAGTAATCACTTTGGTTTTGGCTATTGCTGGTGCAACGGGAATAGGCTCAGGTGCCCGACGCGGCGACTTACCTTCATTTAACAGCGGCAATCCCGCTTTGATAATGGCTTTTGTAAGTACCTCGTCCCTACAACCGCTCACGCCCACCACGTGTAACCCCGTAGAAATAATAGCGTGCTGGATAGATAACCAGTCTATTTCGTCCGTCAGGGCGGCAACATTAATAACCACAGGCGCATTTTTTAAAAATGCTGGAGCCTGCTCAATCTTTTCCTGTAATGCTTTAATAATTACCTCAGGTTGCGACTCATACAAATGAACAACCGATAAGGTAAAATTGCTGCCTTTTAACTCAATTGGCGTTTGTGACATCTATCCTGACTCAGTTTCAGCCTGTTAAATCCCTAGATTTGCATGGCAACATGATATTCCAGAGTGCTGTAAGCATGTTATAGTCACAATTATATACAGGCAAGATGACATTCCCATCTAATCGAGTAAAAAAATGTTTTGGGTCGTGTATTAAATATGTTGATTGCAGTGTGAAATGTCCGGTTTTGGATGTGGAATACAGTGGCTAAAGTTGATGTAAGATGCCCGTTTTGTGAACAGACATAGCCTGTGAAAAAACACGGTTATGGCAAAAGTGGCCATCAGCGTTACCGTCGTCAGTCATGCAAACACGGATGGCTACAGTGCTTACAACGACGAACTTCCAAAAGTAAAACACATTGTTAGCAAGCTGTATACACAGCGTATTGAGCGTACACATCTGACACAGCGTAACCGATTGCAACGGCTCAATCGCAAGACGCCCGGATATTCAAAATCATCCGAAAGACACGATAGGATCATCGGTACTTACATCGAACGCGAGTACTACGTTTGATGCTACATCAACTCATTGAATACACGAACGGTCAGCGTTGGTCACCAACCTGTCCATGGCGAGCATTTTACTGACCCACTCTGACCAGTCAATAAAATTATCCCTTACCGCTCATCAATTGCTGTTTTTTACGACGTAGAGGTCAGAAATCCAGCAAATCGCGCCACGCGGCACTCAAATACTGGAACATGGACCAAAAAGTTAACACGGCGGCAATGTAGAGCGCGATAATGCCCGCGCCTTCGACCATACGCTCAGGGCGCCAGAGTAGACCAACTAGCGCCAGCATTTGCGCCGTTGTTTTCACCTTTCCGACCCAAGACACCGCAACGTGACTGCGTTTGCCAATCTCAGCCATCCATTCGCGCAGAGCGGAAATAATGATTTCGCGCGCAATCATCGTGGCGGCTGGCAAAGTTATCCACCACGCATGGTAATGCTCTGCCACCAGTACTAATGCTACCGCAACCATCACCTTGTCAGCCACCGGATCGAGAAAGGCACCAAAGCGCGTGGTTTGCTTCAAACGGCGCGCCAGAAAACCATCAAACCAGTCGGTAACCGCCGCGACCACAAAAATAAAGGCGCACAGCAGAGGTGCCCAATTAAAAGGGAGATAAAATGCCAGCACAAAGAATGGAATAAGGACAACGCGAAACAGAGTTAGCAATGTTGGTATGTTCAATTGCATATGGATTGGCTACTTTGGCTGGTATCGGTTGTTGGATATGTTGCTACATTGTCCCTAGTGTTTCAATGCATGAAAGATTTTTTCTGCCAATGCATGCGAAATTCCTGGCACATTCGCAATATCATCAATGCTGGCATTTAACAGTGGCTGCATTCCCCCCAAGTATTTCAGCAACATTTGCCGACGTTTTGGCCCAACCCCTTCAATCAGTTCCAGCGAACTGGTGTTTTTTACTTTTGCCCGCTTCTTTCGGTGCCCGGCGATAGCGTGGTCGTGTGAATCATCGCGAATATGCTGAATAACGTGCAGCGCTGGCGAATCCGCCGGTAAGGCGATCCCTTCCCCTGTCGCTTCGAAAAACAGCGTTTCTAACCCCGCCTTGCGCTCTGTCCCCTTGGCGACGCCGAGCAGCAGCGGTTTGCGTTTATCCCACGGCACTTCCAGTTCATCGAACACCGCGAGCGCCTGCCCCAATTGGCCCTTTCCGCCATCAATAACAATCACGTCAGGAATTTTGCTTTCTTCCAAGGCTTTACCATAGCGACGTTTCAGAACCTGGTTCATGGCCGCGTAGTCATCCCCTGACGTGATGCCACTGATGTTGTAACGACGATACTCCGAACGCAGCGGCCCATTGGCATCAAACACCACGCAGGACGCCACTGTCTGCTCCCCCATGGTATGGCTGATATCAAAACACTCCATACGCGCGATGTTTTCTAGATGAAGCACCTCAGCCAACGCCTTTAAACGCTGGTGGATAGTGGATTGCTGCGAAAGCTTGGTTACTAATGCCGTAGCGGCATTGGTGCGCGCCAGTTTCAAATAACGGGCACGATCGCCGCGTGGTTTGGTTTGGATATGAATACGTCGCCCCGCGACCTCAGACAGTGATTCAGCCAATACCTCTTTCTCTGGCAACGCAAAATCCAACAATATTTCGCTCGGCAGCGTGCGCGACAAACTGCCTTGCAGATAGAACTGTCCGACAAACGTCTGTACCACTTCCGCCAGCTCGGTTCCGGCCGGTACTTTGGGGAAATAGCTGCGGCTCCCCAGCACTTTGCCTAGACGAATAAAGAGCACATGCACGCAGGCCATACCGGCATCGAAGGAAACGCCAATCACGTCCAGATCTTCGCCATCACCCGAAACAAATTGTTTTTCGGTGACGCGGCGCACCGCCTGAATCTGATCGCGTATACGTGCCGCTTCTTCGAAATCCAACTGACGGCTGGCCGCTTCCATACGCGCGACCAGTTGATCGAGCACCTGCTGATCTTTGCCTGAAAGAAAAAGCCGCACATATTCTACCTGCTGACGGTAGCCTTCTTCACTGACCAACCCCGCGACACAGGGGCCAAGGCAGCGCCCAATCTGATACTGAAGACATGGCCGCGAGCGATTTCGATACACACTGTTTTCGCACTGGCGAATAGGAAAAAGCTTTTGCAGCAATACCAGCGTTTCACGCACAGCATTGCCGTTTGGAAAGGGGCCAAAATATTCCCCTTTGGCGTGCTTGGCACCGCGATGGACGGCTAATCGCGGGTGAGTATCGCCACTGAGAAAGATCATAGGATACGATTTATCATCACGCAGCAATACGTTATAGCGCGGCTGATAGAGCTTGATGTAGTTGTGTTCAAGCAGCAGCGCTTCGGTTTCTGTATGGGTGATGGTGACATCAATCTGATGAATAGCCTTCACCAGCGCTTCCGTCTTACGGCTGGCAACGTTGCTGCGAAAATAGCTTGCGAGGCGCTTTTTTAGATCTTTTGCTTTCCCGACATAGATGACCGTGTTGCTCTCATCGTACATACGGTATACACCAGGCTGGCTGGTGACAGTTTTTAAAAACGCGGGGGAATCGAAATGTTCACTCACTGCTTAACCTTCGCTCACTGCCTGTTATTCACTGCTCGTGGACGGCTCCGCGTTAAACAATCCGTGGCGGATAGCCAAATGTGTCAACTCAACATCACCACTCACATTCAGTTTGCTAAACATGCGGTAACGGTAACTGTTTACTGTTTTCGGACTCAGGTTTAACCGTTCGGAAATTTCTGTGACCTTTTGCCCCTGAGTGATCATCATCATAATTTGTAATTCACGTTCAGACAAACACGCAAGCGGGGTTTCGGTGTGCGGAGCCAATTGACTCAATGCCATACGTTGTGCAATATCAGAAGCAATGTAACGACTGCCCGCATGCACCGCTCGAATGGCACAAATTACTTCCTGCGGCGCTGCTCCCTTGCTGAGGTAACCCGCAGCGCCAGCTTGCATGACTTTAGCAGGTAATGGATTCTCGGTGTAAATGGTTAGCATGATAATTTTAATTGCAGGCGCAAAACGCGCTATCTTGCGCGTGGCTTCCAGCCCGCCGATCCCAGGCATGTTCATGTCCATCAAGACGACATCAACGGGATGCTGACGGCACCACTTAACCGCATCTTCACCACAGTGCGCCTCGCCAACCACCTTTAACCCTTTGGTGTCGTCGAGAATGTGCCTTATCCCTGTTCGCACCAGTTCATGGTCATCTACAAGAAAAACTCTAATCAAAAATTATTCTCCGAAAAGGGTGTAACGCTGAACACCACGCAACCGAAGATGGAAGCGAAAATTTTTTGAGAAAATTATAAAACAGCGACATTTCACACTTACATGCTAAATAATTCACGCTGCAGTGCAGCAACAAACGAGAAAAAAGTTTGTTACACATTCGAGCACCTCTGCACTTGGCCGAAAGGTGAACGTCAGAAACAAAGTTCATTAATCCTGACACTTTCTAAATTCAGTGATTGGAAGCAACAAACGTAGCGACCGCGCGTGCAACGTGAAGTATGACGAGTATATCGACGTATATAGCAACAATAACGCAGTGTCGCTGAATCAGAGCAACAAAATGGCTTTGTTGAATAAATAGATTTTATGCTGGCAGCCCAGCGAAACGACGGATCCTCGCAACGTAAAATAATGCAGTTAGGCATCATGAGAAAAGTGTACACCTTAGATGGCAAGCATTTTCAACCAAAACTGGCATGGAAAAACAGCATGATTACCTATTATTCAACAAAGCCCAACAAAATACCTAAAACGTCATGATACACATCAGTCACAGCCATGCCACATAAATTTGATGTTACCATGGGCTTTGTTGAATAAATAGATTTTATGCTGGCAGCCCAGTGAAACGACGGATCCTCGCAACGTAAAATCATGCAGTTAGGCCTCATGAGAAAAGTGTACACCTGAGATGACAAGCATTTTCAACCAAAACTGGCATG
>NZ_JAHWCO010000675.1:0-9495 GCF_020054415.1 Candidatus Symbiopectobacterium sp.
ACCGCGCTGCTTGAGTGCCTTGTTATAAGAGGGCCAGTTGGTGATTTTAAAATTTTGTTTTGCCATGGAGACCTGATTTTGAAACAACTGTGGTGATCTGCTCCGATGATTACCCAAAAGTTCTATTTATTCAACAAAGCCTCACTTCTGTCGAAAGGAACAGGCTCAACGTTGGCAATTGCAATGCCCCGGCAATACCGGTCAGGAAAGCAATGACCAGGAATGCAGAGGAGGTCAGATCGGGCTGACGCCGCAATACGGAGTTCAATATAGACATAATTAACAATATAGGGCAGTGCGTTTGTGTGTCAGAAAACGTATGGAAGATACGCGTGTGCAAAAAACGTGCAAGATGAGAGTCAGTGCCGTCTGAGTCAGAAAATGCAAACCGTGATACCACAGCGCGCGTATTTTACGCGAGCTGTGCGCTTTCTGAAAAGATGCTTCATCTTTTTTGCTTCAGCAAGCCTTCAGCTGGTGCGACTTTCTACTATGAATTCAGCATGCTCAATGGCTAAAATGTACGTGATGTCAAAAATTCATCACATGAAATATGTGGAATATTTGCATAAAAGCATCATTAGGCCCAAACTCAGTAAAATGTATCAGTCGTCCTTTTTTTGCATTGTTAGCCATTAGTGGCTTTGTATTTTTATTTGCTTGCTGAAGCGATTCAACAAAAGCGGATAGGAGCGTCATGTTCCAGTTATCACAGAAAGATATTCATATGGGTGCGGCTGCCAGCGATAAGCAGGACGCTATCCAGCAAGTGGCGGCCGCACTGGCTGCTGGCGGGTGTGTCAGCCCTGCGTATGTCGATGGCATGTTGCAGCGTGAACTGCAAACGTCGACCTATTTAGGTAATGGTATTGCTATTCCACACGGCACAACTGATACGCGCGATCTGGTGCTGAAAACCGGTGTTCAGGTGTTTCAATTTCCGCAGGGGATAGCCTGGGGAGAGGAGACCGCCTATGTGGTGCTGGGCATCGCAGCTCGCTCGGACGAGCATCTGGCGTTATTGCGTCAGCTAACCCATGTGCTGAGCGACGAAAACGTTGCAGCGCGTATGGCAAAAACCGCGTCAGCAGAAGAGTTGCGCAGTTTGCTGATGGGGGAGCAGCAGAGCGCGGATTTCCGTTTTGATACCTCGTTGATCACGTTGGACGTTGCCACGGACAGCCTGCTGACGTTACAGGCGTTGAACGCGGGTCGTTTGCAGCAGGTCGGTGCCGTTGATGCCGGGTTTGTCAGCGCGGTCGTCAGCCAGAAGCCGCTTTATCTGGGACAAGGCGTGTGGTTGAGCGATAACGCACAGGGCAATCTGGCGAGTGCTGTCGCTGTAAGCCGCACAGTCACTGCGTTCACCGCCTATGACGAGCCGGTGGCACTGCTGATTACGGTTGCAGCCGCGGATGAACAAGCGTTGGCCCCTATCGATTATTTAAGCAACCTTTTGATAGCACAGAAAGCTGAACGCTTGCTGAATGCTGATGCTGCCACGCTGCTGGCATTGCTGAACAGTGACGTACCGGAAGAAAACGATGTGCTGACCGCAGATTACACCATCCGTAACGAGCACGGGTTGCACGCCCGCCCGGGGACCATGCTGGTGAATGTTATCAAACAGTTCACCAGCGAGATCACGGTGACCAACCTTGATGGAACCGGTAAACCGGCCAACGGGCGCAGCCTGATGAAGGTGGTGGCGCTGGGCGTTAAAAAGGGCCATAAGCTGCGTTTCACCGCAGCGGGCAGCGATGCTGAACAGGCATTGGCGGCGATTGGCGAAGCAATTAATTCTGGATTAGGAGAGGGCGCAGCATGAGCAGGCGAGTTGCCACCATTACCCTGAATCCCGCGTATGACCTGGTGGGATATTGCCCCGAAATTGAACGTGGTGAAGTCAACATGGTGCAAACGGCGGGTCTTCATGCCGCAGGCAAAGGTATTAATGTTGCCAAAGTGCTGAAAGACCTCGGGATTGACGTTACGGTGGGTGGATTTCTGGGCAAAGACAATCAGGACGGCTTTCAGCAATTGTTCAGCGAACTGGGCATTGCCAACCGTTTTCAGCTTGTCCCCGGTCGCACGCGTATCAACGTCAAGCTGACAGAAAAAGCCGGTGAAGTGACCGATTTCAACTTCTCCGGGTTTGATGTCACACAACAAGACTGGCAGCGCTTCGTCAATGATTCGCTCAGTTGGTTAGGGCAGTTCGACATGGTTGCCGTCAGTGGTAGCTTGCCCGCAGGCGTCGATCCGGATGCGTTTACCGATTGGATGTCACGTCTGCGGACCCAATGTCCTTGCATTATTTTCGACAGCAGCCGTGAGGCGCTGGTAGCGGGGCTGAAAGCCGCGCCCTGGTTGGTGAAACCCAACCGTCGTGAGCTGGAAATCTGGGCTGGCCGCAAGTTGCCCACGCTGGAAGATGTGGTAGACGCTGCCCATGCGCTGCGTGAGCAAGGTATCGCTCATGTTGTGATCTCGTTGGGTGCGGAAGGTGCCCAGTGGGTTAATGCCTCGGGTTCCTGGTTGGCCAAGCCACCGGCTTGCTATGTTGTCAGCACCGTAGGTGCCGGTGATTCCATGGTCGGCGGATTGATTTATGGCCTGTTAATGCGTGAATCGAGTGAACACACCTTACGACTGGCAACCGCAGTGGCTGCGCTGGCCGTAAGCCAAAGCAATGTTGGCATTACCGATCGACCTCAGTTGGCCGCGATGATGGCGCGTGTCGACCTGAAACCCTTCAATCGCTAACAGCAAGAGATAGATCATGAAAACGCTGCTGATAATAGATAAATCACTGGGGCTTGCCAGAAGCCACCTAGTGAAAAAACTGCTCGGCGCGGCGGCTGCGAAAACGGACCTGACGCTGACTGACAAGATCGATGAAAGCGAACTGGCGATAGTCCTGGGCGGTGTACTGTCTGCTGACAGCGCGCTCAATGGCAAAAAGGTGTATGTCGGTTATGTTGAACTGGCAGCAAGTCAGCCAGAACAATTTCTGACGCAGGCAAAAGCAAAGGCGGAGCAGTATCAGGCCCCTGCGGCGGCTACGGTGAGTGCACCTTCAGTGCCGCGTATCGTGGCGGTGACGGCGTGCCCGACCGGCGTGGCTCACACCTTTATGGCGGCAGAAGCCATCGAGCAGGAAGCGAAAAAACGCGGCTGGTGGGTGAAAGTGGAAACGCGCGGCTCCGTTGGCGCGGGTAACTCTATCACGTCGGAAGAAGTCGAGCAGGCCGATCTGGTTATCGTGGCAGCGGATATTGAAGTGGATCTGTCGAAGTTTGCCGGCAAAAAAATGTACCGCACCTCAACCGGTCTTGCGTTGAAGAAAACGGCGCAGGAGCTGGATAAAGCGCAGGCGGAAGCTACAGTTTACCAGCCAACAGCGCAAAGTGGTGCACAACCAGCAAGTGCCGGACAGAAAAAGGGTGGCACTGGACCGTACCGCCATTTGCTGACGGGCGTGTCCTATATGCTGCCGATGGTGGTGGCGGGTGGTTTATGTATTGCGCTTTCTTTTGTGTTTGGTATCGAGGCGTTTAAACAGGAAGGCACGCTGGCTGCACACCTGATGAAGATCGGGGGCGGCTCCGCGTTTGCTCTGATGGTTCCGGTGTTGGCGGGTTATATCGCATTCTCCATTGCTGACCGTCCCGGTCTGGCACCGGGGATGGTCGGCGGTATGTTGGCCGTGAGTACCGGCGCGGGATTCCTTGGTGGCATTATCGCTGGCTTCCTAGCGGGTTACCTGGCGAAAGCGCTCAGCGACTATGTCAAGCTACCGCAAAGCATGTCAGCCCTGAAGCCGATACTGATTATTCCTCTTGTTGTGACGCTGATTACGGGCATCATCATGATCTACGTGGTAGGTACTCCGGTGGCGAAGATCCTGACGGGCTTGACCAGTTGGTTGCAATCCATGGGCACGGCTAACGCAGTGATTCTGGGGGCAATCCTAGGCGGCATGATGTGTACCGACATGGGCGGTCCGGTGAACAAGGTGGCCTATGTATTTGGTACCACACTGCTCAGTAGCCAGATTTACGCGCCGATGGCGGCCGTTATGGCCGGAGGCATGGTTCCGCCATTGGCGATGGGCCTTGCGACGTTGGTGGCCGCGAAGAAATTCAGCGCGTCTGAGCGTGAAGGGGGTAAAGCAGCGTTTGTGCTCGGCCTGTGCTTTATCTCTGAAGGGGCGATCCCTTACGCGGCCCGTGACCCGATGCGCGTACTACCGTGCTGTATTCTGGGCGGAGCCGTTACCGGTGCGCTGTCGATGGCCGTGGGCGCACACTTGATGGCACCGCATGGCGGGTTGTTTGTGTTGTTGATTCCTGGAGCGATCGCGCCGGTGCTGGGCTACCTGTTCGCGATTATGGCGGGCACAGCGGTGGCGGGTCTGCTGTATGCCGTGCTGAAACGCCCTGACGAACAGTTGGTGAAAGCGGCGTAAGCGGTAAGTAAAAACTGAACGTAATGCAAAAGCGCCAGCCGTAAGGCTGGCGTTTTTTTATGCGGTTTGTGCCTTCAGCCAGGCAATTTCATCATCCCAGATATCAGGATTCACGGTTTCCAGAATCAGGGGAATACCGTCAAAAAGCGGGTCGCGCATGATATAGCGGAAGGGCGTGTGCCCGATGTTTCCGGCACCCAGACTGTGGTGGCGATAGACGCGGCTGTTACAGGTACTTTTGGCATCGTTCAGGTGCATACCGCGCAGATAACCAAGGCACACGGTATGATCGAACTCGGCAAAGGTCTCATCACAGGCGGCGTCGGTGCGGATATCATAGCCACCGGCAAAGGCGTGGCAGGTATCAATGCAGAACCCTACGCGGGTTTTATCCTCGACGTCCTCGATGATTGCCGCCAGATGTTCAAAGCGGAATCCCAGGTTGGTGCCTTGGCCTGCGGTGTTTTCGATGACTGCCGTTACGCCTTGAGTGGCATTGAGAGCGATATTGATCGACTCGGCAATGCGTGCCAGACAGTCACGCTCATCAATCTGTTTTAAATGGCTGCCGGGGTGAAAGTTAAGTAATGACAGCCCAAATTGTTGTCAACGCGCCATTTCATCAATAAAAGCGCTGCGTGATTTCTCCAACGCCTCTGTGTCCGGATGACCGAGGTTGATCAGATATCTGTCGTGCGGAAGGATCTGCCACGGTTGGTAGCCGTACTGCTGGCAGGCGGCCTTGAACTGCGCAATGACCGTTTCGGATAACGGTGCGGCCTGCCATTGGCGCTGATTTTTGGTGAACAAGGCAAATGTGGTTGCCTTAAGTTCGTGGGCTCTGATGACCGCATGATCCGCACCGCCGGCAGCGCTGACGTGTGCGCCTACATATTTCATGCTGTTCTCCTTATTGCTCTGACGCACAGTATTCCACTGTTATTGACCAAAGGTGATCGCTTGAACTAAAAAGCGTAACAACATTCTAACCGCGCAGCGCAAAAAAGGCGCATTTATGCCAACAACGCCGTGATGCCAAGGTTGATACTGGCACCGCCAATAATCAGCCAGATAAACAGTAATAGCGCCAGCAGCAACGGTTTGGTACCTGCACGGCGTACGGCGCTGAGGCGGGTTGTCACGCCCAAGGCGCCCATCGCCATCGCCAATAACAGATCATCAATCTGGCTGACGGTGGTTAACCAGGTATCCGGCAGCCAATGGCACGAATTAAACCCGGCTACGGCGATAAAACTCACGGCAAACCAGGGGAAGGCCATTTGCGCTTTTTCTGTTGTGCTGCTGGTGCGAAGTTGCAGAAATCCCCCCAATAGCATCAGAAATGGAGCAAGCAGAATGACGCGTAACATCTTGCTAATCACTGCAGTGTTTTCAACATGCGGTGAAATGCTGTGGCCTGCCGCTACAACCTGGGCCACTTCATGTACGGTGGAACCAATATAAACGCCGAACATCTGTGGCGAGATGGGCAAATAGTCGCCAGTCATGGCCAGCGCATAGAGACAAGGATAAAGAAACATGGCGATAGTGCCGAAGATGACAAGGGTGGCGACGGCAATCGCGACGCTGTCGCCCTCTGCCTTGACCGTTGGCGCGGTGGCCAGCACCGCAGCGGCACCGCAAATGCTGCTGCCTGCACCGATGAGATATACTGTTTTGTCATCAAGGCCAAGCAGGGTTTTACCGAGATAACAGGCGAGAAGAAAAGTGGATGCCATCATCAATGCATCAATAACGAGTCCGCTGATACCCAGCGCAGCGATATGTTGCAGGCTGAGACGAAAACCATATAGCACAATGCCCAAACGCAGCAGATGATGCTTTGACCAATTAACACCCTCATCACAGTAGCGTTGCAGGCGTGGGTAAAGCGTGTTGCCAATCAATGCGCCGCCCACCATGGCAAGGGTCAGTGAACCCAATCCCATGTGGGCAACCGAAGGGAGCGCGGCCAGTTGCAGAAATCCGGCGGTCATAAGGGCAATAAAAAGCAGGCCAGGTAGCTTGTGTAAAAGCGGGTGGATAGATTTATCACCTTGAATTATAAAAAGAGATGCCATTTACCTGTTTGAAGTCGAGCTAACCAGGAACACAGCCTATGATGAGTAGCCATAAAAGAGAAATTGATTATATGCTTATAACCTATTGCTATTTCCGGTAAGGGCTAACGATGCACATCACGTTAAGACAACTTGAAGTTTTTGCAGAGGTCCTGAAAAGCGGATCGACCACACAAGCGTCCGTTATGCTGGCCCTTTCTCAGTCTGCCGTGAGCGCAGCGTTATCGGATTTGGAAGCGCAACTGGGCGTACAACTGTTCGATCGAGTCGGTAAGCGGTTGGTGGTGAATGAGCATGGGCGATTGCTTTATCCAAAAGCGTTGTCCATCCTGGAGCAGTCGCTGGAGATAGAAAAAATGTTCCAGCAAGAGAATGGGGCGTTACGCGTGTTCGCCAGCAGCACCATTGGTAACTATCTGTTGCCTGCCATGATTGCCCGCTATCGCCGTGATTATCCCTCTATCCCTTTTGAGCTGCACGTGGGCAACACCCAGGATGTGGTGACGGCGGTGTCGGAATTCAGCGTCGATCTCGGTTTTATCGAGGGGCCTTGTCATCATCCGGATTTGGTGACGCAACCCTGGCTGGAGGATGAACTTGTGGTCTTTTGCGCCCCTGATAATCCCCTTGTACAGCAGACGCTTACCGTCCCTATGCTAGCGGAAGCACCGTGGATCTTGCGTGAACGTGGCTCAGGCACGAGGGAAGTCTTGGATCACCAGCTCTTGGCAAGATTACCCCATTTTAAACTGGTGATGGAGTTGGGGAACTCCGAGGCGATCAAGCATGCCGTGCGTCACGGCATTGGTATCAGTTGCCTGTCACGTCGTGTCATTGCCGATCAGTTGGCTGTGGGGTCACTGGTGGCGTTGCAACTGGAGCAACCGCGCTTGGTGCGTACACTTTATCTGGTGCACCACAGACAAAAACACCTTTCCAATGTGTTGCAACGCTTTCTGGAATACTGTCAGCCAGCAAAGTAGAGTTGACTGCGGCCATTCGACTTTCTTATTGCTAATGATGGCGAGGCAGTTATGAAGCTCTCTTATAACTCGATAATGATAGCGATTCTGTAGAAAACGATTTGCTACAATCCCGCCTCATTTTAGATAGAGCGCAGGATATTATGGCTCAGCAACAATTACATAGCACATCTCAGGGCGCGCCTACTCTGCGCCGTGAGCTTAAAGCGCGGCATCTCACCATGATTGCCATTGGCGGATCCATCGGCACCGGGCTGTTTGTCGCTTCAGGCGCGACCATTTCGCAGGCCGGCCCCGGTGGGGCGCTGCTCTCCTATGCGCTTATCGGGCTGATGGTCTACTTTTTGATGACCAGCCTGGGAGAACTGGCCGCATTTATGCCCGTTTCAGGATCGTTTTCCACTTACGGTGCCAAATACGTAGAAGAGGGTTTCGGCTTCGCGCTCGGATGGAACTACTGGTATAACTGGGCGGTGACGATAGCCGTCGATCTGGTCGCGGCACAGTTGGTGATGGGCTACTGGTTCCCTGAGGTTTCCGGCTGGATTTGGAGCGCCCTGTTTTTAGTCTTGATGTTTCTGCTTAACTACATCTCGGTAAAAGGGTTTGGTGAGGCCGAGTATTGGTTCTCACTGATCAAAGTGGTTACCGTCGTGGTCTTTATCGCCGTTGGCGTACTGATGATCGTTGGCATTCTGCGCGGCGCAGAGAACGCAGGCTGGCACAACTGGCAAATTGGCGATGCGCCTTTTTCTGGTGGCTTCTCCGCGATGATTGGCGTGGCGATGATTGTCGGTTTCTCCTTTCAGGGCACGGAACTGATCGGCGTAGCGGCAGGCGAGTCAAAAGATCCTGCGCAAAATATTCCACGTGCCATTCGTCAGGTGTTCTGGCGTATATTGCTGTTCTACGTGTTTGCCATTCTGATTATCAGCCTGATTACTCCTTATACCGACCCCAACTTGCTGCGTAATGATGTAAAAGACATTACGGTTAGCCCGTTTACGCTGGTGTTCCAGAATGCCGGGTTGCTGTCGGCGGCGGCGGTGATGAATGCGGTGATCCTGACGGCGGTGCTCTCTGCGGGTAACTCCGGAATGTACGCTTCAACACGTATGCTCTTTACTCTGGCGCAGGAAGGCAAAGCGCCGCGTATGTTTGTCAAACTCTCGAAAGGCGGCGTCCCGCGCAATGCGCTGTATGCGACCACCGTTGTGGCGGGACTCTGTTTCCTGACCTCGATGTTTGGTAACAAAACGGTCTACCTCTGGCTGCTGAATACCTCCGGCATGACCGGTTTTATCGCCTGGCTGGGGATTGCGATTAGCCACTATCGTTTCCGTCGTGGCTATGTGCAGCAAGGGTTGGATCTTAACGCGCTGCCATACCGCTCGGGATTCTTTCCGATTGGGCCGATCTTCGCGTTTGTGCTTTGCCTTCTGATCACCCTGGGGCAAAACTACCAGGCATTTTTGCGAGATAACATTGACTGGTATGGCGTCACCGCAACCTATATTGGCATTCCATTATTTTTGCTGATTTGGTTCGGTTATAAATTGTCTCGCGGGACGCGTTTTGTTAAATATTCAGAAATGACTTTTCCTGACTTTCACAAATAACGGTTAAGCATGTGATTCTAACGCTCCATTGGTAATCTGATTACAAATGGCGTTTTTGTGGAAATACACCGCTGATGAATAATGTGGCTACAGTGTTAATTCACAACGCGTAAAAGAATTTCTCCGCTTATGTTGTAATTCAGTATATCCGCTGAGCTTTTCTATCATATTGTGGCTTTGTTGAATAAATAGAACTTTTGGGTAATCATCGGAGCAGATCACCACAGTTGTTTCAAAATCAGGTCTCCATGGCAAAACAAAATTTTAAAATCACCAACTGGCCCTCTTATAACAATGCCCTCAAGCAGCGCGGTTCTCTAACCGTATGGCTAGATGAATCA
>NZ_JAHWCO010000356.1:0-2218 GCF_020054415.1 Candidatus Symbiopectobacterium sp.
AGTCCAGTGAAACGACGGATACTCGCAACGTAAAATCATGCAGTTAGGCCTCATGAGAAAAATGTACACCTGAGGGGACAAGCATTTTCTACCAAAACTGGCTTGGCAAAACAGCATGACTCACTATTATTCAACAAAGCCCAAAGCCGGGAGAATCATTAAGGAAAAATAGCCCGGTAGTGGAAAGCGCAGAAGAAACACGCTAAAACGATAAAAAAGTTAGGTTCCCGGATGATCGATACGATGCGAAAACGTGATCGACCTTAGATGCGTGCGAATCGATGATCGATCGCATGCGAATATGCACTGGGGCTGGATAGCCGGGTCGGCGAAGGGGGAGGATTGTTGTCGGGCGGTGAACGTCAGCGTGCCGCACTGGCGCGCGCATTGCTGAAAAATGCGCCAATCCTGCTGTTGGATGAAGCAACCGGTGCGTTAGACCCGGAAAATCAGGAAGCGATCATTCAGGGGCTTAACGCATTGCGTGGCCGCTGCACCATGCTGGTCATCGCGCATCAGTTGCACACCATCCGCAATGCGGATCACACATTAGTGCTTGATCACGGGCAGATTGTGGAACAGGGCAACCATCAACAGTTGTTGGCCATGAATGGACGCTACGCGGCCTTTTGACAGGCAAAAGTGCGCGCTGAAGGATGGCGCATTGTACATCCCCGAGAAGGATAAGGAGACGATGATGTCTGAGCCTCTGTGTGATAGTCAGCATTGCGCTACGCGTTGGCCGCTGCCTGACGTTGATTTGACGGATTTGACGCTGTTCTCTCAAGGCTTTCCCCATTCCGTTTTCACGCAATTGCGACAGAGTGGGGGCGCGCTGTATCATCCGGCCACCCCGTTGACGCCTGATAACGAGGGTTTTTGGGTGTTCACGCGCTATCAGGATATTGTGCCGCTCGCCAGAGATATCGACACCTTCTCCTCTCATCGAGGCGGCGATCGTGCCGGAGGTGGAACCATGATTGAGGATCTTCCTTGTGCCGCAGGGCCGGGGACCGTCATCAATATGATGGACGATCCGCGCCATAAAGCGTTGCGACGTCTGATGGCTCCGGGGATCACCCGAGGGCGCATTGCTGCATTGGAGCCCATTCTTACTGTGGCGGCGCGTCAGGCTGTCATGAGTGCGTTAGCCAAAGGGGAAGGAGATTTTGTGTCGGATATTGCCGCCGAACTTCCGCTGTTTGCCATCGCACATTTGGTTGGGATTCCTCCTGAAGATCGGCAACCGATCTCAGGTTGGATTAACGCGGTGCTTGATTATTCCGATCGTCAATTGGGGCAGAGCAGTGTCAGCAGTCAGCAAGGCATGCAGCAGTTTATGGCTTACGCACAGCACGTTGTGGAACAACGTCGTCAGGTACCCGGTGATGATATTGTTTCGCTGGCGATCGCGGGAGAACTTTCCGCTGAACTGGGCAGCTTGACGCCGATGGAGCAGGTGATGGTGTTTAGCGTGGTGATGGTGGCCGGTTTGGAAACCACGCGCAATGCTATTGCGGGCGGAATACTGGCGTTTATTCAGCATCCGAAACAGTGGCGACTGTTACAACAAGAGCCTGCGCGAATGAACCGGGCACTGGAGGAAATTTTACGCTGGACCTCGCCCACGCCGTACAACCGCCGCACCGCCACGCGCGATGTTGACATCGCGGGTAAACGCATCAAAGCTGGCGAGAAAGTGACGTTGTGGTGGGCCTCGGCCAATCGCGATGAACAGCAGTTTGACAACCCCTTCGCCTTTGATATCTGCCGGGAGAAAAATGCCCATTTGGCGTTCGGCAGCGGGGGACATGGCTGTCTGGGAGCGCAGTTGGCGACGCTGGAGATGCGTGTTGTCTTTCGGGAATTGCTAAACAACATTGATGCCTTCGCATTAAACGGCCCCGTGGAGTGGGTCCGCAGTAACAAACATACCGGTATTCGGCGTATGCCTCTGCGTTATAAAGGGTTATAACGGCAGATTGCGTCAATGCTTTCTTGTCATGAAGAGAAATAATAGCCGTTAAAAAAATAATGGCTTATTTTTTGAGGCGTTGTTGAATAAATAGAACTTTTTGGTAATCATCGGAGCAGATCACCACAGTTGTTTCAAAATCAGGTCTCCATGGCAAAACAAAATTTTAAAATCACCAACTGGCCCTCTTATAACAATGCCCTCAAGCAGCGCGGTTCTCTAACCGTATGGCTAGATGAATCA
>NZ_JAHWCO010000431.1:0-1257 GCF_020054415.1 Candidatus Symbiopectobacterium sp.
TCATTGTCTGGTTTCGCAGCTACCTGGCAGGTAAATTCTTCCGGGATCCTTCGATTTCCCGAATGCTTCGCTTGTCGGCGTTACACTTCTCAATAACGGTCAGCAGTTCTTCATTCAGCGCTACGCTCTGGCCGTATGTCATTTGATGAGCGATTTCAGGCGCTGGGCAATCCTGAAGTAGTTCAGCGGAGATCGGCACGACGGGTGCCGTTACGTATTCTTTCCGCGTGCTCTCGCAGCTTGTTAACGACATCATCAGGAACAGGCCGACTAGCACACTCATCAGTCGATAATTTTTCACGGATGTAAACCACGGTATTTTCCGACCGCTGCTGTATCTGCTGTTTTTCATCGTGATTGGCCTGCGTGATGGCGTTGAAGATGCGCATCGACTGGATCACATTTCCAGCGATGGTTTCTGCCTGCTTTTGTTGCCGCTCTGCTGCTTCGAGGTCTTTCGCTTTATCACTGTATGCGTCGTGGTAGTAGTAGACGCCAAATGACAGTGCAGCCAGCAGAGCAACGAGGGCGGCATAGAAATATAGCCTCATGCGCCCAGCCCCCAGCACGATAATTCCGCCTCCTGGTCACGCCGCTCTATCTGCCCGTAACAGTTGTTTGAGCGGATACGGCAATCTTTGCCTCCGTCCCAAATCCAGCGCTTAATCTCTTTGCAGGCACCCATCAGATCGCCTGCATTCAATTTGCGGTAGAACGTTGAGGTGAAGCAGTTACCGGGACCGATATTCCACGGACAAAATGAGGCAATGCCGACTTTTTGCACCTCAGTGAGCGGCACTTTAACGTTACGGTCCACCCAATCGAGCGCCTTCTTCTGCTCAATGGCATCGATTTTTGCGCACTGTTCAGCGGTCAGCTTCATGCCTTTGACTACTGGCTTGCCATCTACTCGTGTCACGCCACCGCAAATCGTCCAGATGCCGCCGCCGTCAGGATAAGCGTTTATACGCATACCCTCTTTTTCAGTCTGGAATTGCGCCATCATCACGGGAGCAGTCGCGCCAGCAGCGATGAGCGCCAGCATTGCCGCACTGAGTTTGCTTGCTTTTGACATTACGCACCGCCTTTTTCCCTCAGTTGATACTCCTTCCTGCGGTAGTACCAGTTGATTACAAAAGTGCCGATAGTGCAGACCATACCGACAATAATTGCCCAGTCACCAAGGCTTAACCCGGCAACCTTATCTGCAAGCAGCAGGACGCTCTCTTTGGTTGATGCGGCGTAGGCTCTGGCAGA
>NZ_JAHWCO010000396.1:0-3195 GCF_020054415.1 Candidatus Symbiopectobacterium sp.
ATCAGTCGTACCACTGAGCGACAAATCCGCACAGATAATCTCATGCGTCACACTGTCTACTGCCAGGTGCAGCTTACGCCATACCCTGCGTCTGTCGGCACCATGCTGCCGGACTTTCCATTCGCCTTCGCCAAAGACCTTCAGGCCGGTTCCATCAATGACCAGATGTGAGATTTCACCACTGGTTGGCGTTTTTATGCTGATGTTCACTGTCTTTGCTCGCTTGCTGAGCAGCGAATAGTCTGGACAATGCAGCGACAATTTAATCAGTTTAAAAATCGAGTCAACAAAGCCATGAGAAAGGGGAAATCATCTATTATCTCACCAGCAAAAACTTCCGGCCCAAGCAGGTAAAACTGATTTTCGAATTGAACCAAAGCCAAGGGCATGAGCTTCCCCTCAGTATCCTGATCCATGATTCGCGAACCATCCGGCAGATCATTGACGAATTGCCGCATGATGCCCCCGATATCGACACCCTGTTTATCGATATCGCCACCGCAACCGGTCTTCACCGGGATGAAAAACTCTCCCTGTTGGGCACCCTGCTGGACAAAGGCGCTGACATCAATACGTCGGGGGCATGGTCTCATTTCGAGATCAGCGTCCTGCACACCGTCGTCGGTTGTCCCGACGACGTGGAACATAGTCAGGCTCTGCTGACCTTGTTGCTGGAGCGCGGTGCAGCCATTGAATGTCATGGTCTGTCAGCGTGTTATCTGGCGGTATGGTTTGGCCACATGGAGACCGCCAATTTGCTGGCAACGCGCGGTGCCAATCTCACCTGGATCGATTGTAAACAGGGTACGGTGTTCTCTTACCTTTTTACCCAGAACCCCCACGGAGAACGGATGCGCCTGAGCAAGGTATCCGCTGTGCTGCGCCGTTTACAGGGGATCTACCGCAGCAAAGGGCTGTCATTACCGCTCGCAGAGCCGTTTCATTATAACTAGCATGACTATGCGTCACTGAGCACCACCCATACGCTTGCGGCGTGCATTGCGCTGTACGATGCAGAGTATTTTATTCCATTGGCTCGCACCTTGTTGGATATCGGTTGGCCGCTGAATGCCGAGATTAAAGACGAACATTTCAACGGCAACATGATCGCCTATTACCTGGACTACGCAAAAGCCTGTGAGGATATCAGTCCGCTGCTCGATACCCTGCCGGAACCCCTCGATGTTACCAGTGAGATCTCTGGCGATCCGCTACAGCGCACCATCGGTTCCCGCGTGTCGCTGGAAACCGTCCAACGTCTGATCGTCGGTAACGATCCGAATCGGATTATTGGCAGGAAGATCAAAGGCGATGGCATCGTCTATGTTGAACAACCGCTGCTGATCTACACCATGGATCGTGTGAGTGGGGAGCGTGATAAAATTACGCCAGAGTATGCGTATGCCGTGTGCAACATGTTGTTGAGCGCGGGGGCCGATCCCAACGGTACCGCGACGCGCCGCTTCAAGCCGGAGTTCGATCATCGCAACGGGGTGACGCGATTGGAAAACAGCGCGCTTGAATGGGCCATCATGCAGGAATACTTCGATATCTTTACCCTGCTACTGGATCACGGTGCAGATCCGTCTCGCCGCACCTGTATCAAGCAGGAGCAGTTTGTCCATTTTGCCTGCACCCATCTGAGCGGCAGGCCGGAATCGACCGTGACCCCGTACCTTGATGAACTGGAACGACGTGGGCTGCTGGACCTTGAAGCGAGGAGCGGCACTGAGGCGACGCCGCTGTTGATGGCGGTGTCCAAATGCCAAACGCCGTCGGTGCGTTATTTTCTCGAACGTGGCGCAAACCCTAACGCCGTCGGCGGGTTCGATAACTCCGCCGCCTTGCACCGCGCCCTGAGCAATTGGGTGTGGGTCGATAATGTCTCGCGCCGCGAAACCGTAGAACTGCTGTTAGCGGCCGGAGCCGACTGTCACTGGATCGATCCCGATGGCGACTATCCCTTGATGTGCGCTGCCGGGTACGGGAGTCTGGCCGGGCTAGAGGCGCTATTGGCACACGGCGTTGACACCCGTCAGGCGAATGCACAAGGGCGCACCGCTCTGCATGAGGCGATAGCACGCGCTTACAGTTACGACACCTACCCCGATGGCGAAGAGACGGAGGCAGAGCACAGCTTCGATCCGGAACTAAAAGGCGAGATCGTCAAACGTCTGCTCGATCATGGCGCGGATATCAATGCCGCGGATGAGGGTGGCGATACACCGCTGATCTTTGCACTACGCGCCAACCGGGAATCGATTGTCAACCTGCTGCTGGAGCGCGGCGCCGACGCTCAACAGCCTGATAAACTTGGTCGAACGCCGTTGATGCTGGCGGCACAATATTGCGCCGCACCTTATTTCGACCTGCTGTGGGCGCACCAATCCACATCAAAAATCCGCCATCAGTGCGCCGATAACGGCGACAACCTGCTGCACGCCATCTGCCTGCGGCGTCATAGCGATACGGCGGAAGCACAGTTCAGAACGGCGCTGCTACACGGAGAGGTTGCCTATCAGGCTAACGATCGGCGTATCACACCGCTGCACTATGCCTGCTATCTCGGGCATCAGGCCATCGTGACACTCTGCTGTGAGCAAGGGTTTGACGTCAATGCACCAGAGGACGGTGAGAATACGCCACTGCATACCGCGTTATTTTTCGATGAAGACGAGGTTGAAGAGGATGAGGTTATCAAGATGGTCACCAGCCTGCTCACCGCGGGCGCTGACCCAAATAGAGCCAATGCCGCCGGGGAAACCCCGCTGATGATCTCTTCACGCCGCAATCTGGCCGATTGCGTCTCGCTGATGAGCATGATGGCGGCAACCCTCCACGGGTTCGGTGCGGCTGCGCAGAGGTTATCGTGACATCAAAGGTTGGCAGATAATAAAATAACGGCGATATCAGCGCTAATGAACGCAGATATCGCCGGTAGAAATATTATTTTAATTACTATCGAAATATTATATACCCGTGATCATTGAAGATGCTTGATTTTACGCGGTAAGAAGATCATGCTCACCCACTATGAAGATATTTATTACCGACAAGCGGCTTTGTTGAATAAATAGAACTTTTGGGTAATCATCGGAGCAGATCACCACAGTTGTTTCAAAATCAGGTCTCCATGGCAAAACAAAATTTTAAAATCACCAACTGGCCCTCTTATAACAAGGCCCTCAAGCAGCG
>NZ_JAHWCO010000024.1:0-1407 GCF_020054415.1 Candidatus Symbiopectobacterium sp.
ATAACCGTGTTTTTTCACAGGAGATGTCTGTTCACAAAACGGGCATCTTACACCAACTTTAGCCACTGTATTCCACATCCAAAACCGGACATTTCACACTGCAATCAACATATTGAATACACGACCCAGAATGGCAGCATGAAGCGTCGTGGTTATGCGGTGCTGGCTGACAAAGCTTATTCAGGGCATGCACTACGCAACGAGCTGAAACGAAAGGGGATAAAGGAAGTCATCCCACGAAAAACGAATGAAAAAATGGCTTCGGACGGGCGCTCACGGTTCGCCAGTGACGCTTACCGTCATCGCAATGTAGTGGAAAGATGTTTTGGCCGATTAAAAGAATACCTCCGTATTGCCACACGTTATGACAAAACGGCGAGAAATTATCTGTCGATGGTTAAACTGGGCTGCATCCGCCTATTTTACAAGAAGTTATGCAATTAATGGACACAACCTAGTCTGCTTATGTGCGCTACAATTGACGCAAACGCTGAATAAAAGGCCCAGACTCATCAATCACCGTCTGAGTGGACGGTCGGCAAAGACACTCTAGCGAAATGGCGCCTTGATAATGAGACTGCCACAATTGGCGGTAGATATCATCAAACGGCAAGTGGCCATAGCTAGGGAAAGCGCGTTTAGAATCAACAAAATGTACATGCCGCAAGCGAGACACCATCAATGCAATAGCCTGCGCGAAATCACGATCTTCGATGTCGCCATGAAACACATCCCACAGAATGCCAACCTGTGGCGGTGAGCCAATAAGGTCAAGAAACTGCATCATATCTTCTGCACTATTAAGGTGCTCGGCCTCATAGCGATTCAGTGCTTCAACGATCAGGGTCACGCCGCGTGCGTGCGCATAGTCCAGACAAGGAGCGAGCCCCTGCGCCAAAAGCTGGCAATAACGCGTTGCGCTCAATGCAGTATCCGCCACGAGCAACGAACCAATCGTGACATGAGATCCTAACACCGCTGCCGCATCGATATGCTCAAAAAGGCGCTGACGCGTGCGACGCAGAATTTCCGGGTCTTGTGCCAGCAGCGATAACCCTTCCCGCTTACGCGCCTGCCCGCTGGCAATGGTGGTGCAGCCCAATCCGTGCGAGGCTAACGCCTCAGCTATCCGTGCAATATCAATCCCCTGATAATCCGCAATACACAGCTCCGCCGCATCAAATTCACTCTCTTTCAGCCATGCCGAGCCGCTGTTGAGATTGGCCGCGCTAAACGGAGAAAAGGGCGCGTCGTACTGGCAAGTCAGTGGGTCGTGTATTCAATATGTTGATTGCAGTGTGAAATGTCCGGTTTTGGATGTGGAATACAGTGGCTAAAGTTGATGTAAGATGCCCGTTTTGTGAACAGACATCTCCTGTGAAAAAACACGGTTATGGCAAAAGTGGC
>NZ_JAHWCO010000190.1:0-1318 GCF_020054415.1 Candidatus Symbiopectobacterium sp.
GACACACCTGTTTTGGATTAAAATGCTGATCGCTCCGGGATGCATCACCACGCTCTGGATTTAACATACTGATTTTACGTCAAGGGAATCCGCAGCCTTTATGGCTACGCAGCATAATATCTATTTATTCAACAAAGCCGTTCTGATTTATTCAACAAAGCCCTCCTACGAAATAAAATCTACTTTGGAAGATATAGGTTTAGCGTATCAGGCACAGCAACAACCAACTCAACCTGACAAACAACCTCACCATTGATAAACCCAGTAGATTTCCCTTTCGCAATCCCTCTGGAATAAGAATCAAGTTCAGCCACAATATCCAAACGTTTTCCTGGAATAACCTTCTGTTTAAAATTTGCGTTTTTAACAGACAAGAAGCCTGTCTTCTTCCCTTTATTCTCTGGTTTTGTTAAGAAAGTCATCAAAAACACTTGTGTCAGCGTTTCGATAAGAATAAAACCAGGAACAACAGGCTCGTCCTCAAAATGAGCGGGGAAAAACCACTCATTGTAAGTAAAATTTTTAAATCCCCGAGCACTTTTACCAGGAATGGCTTCTTCAATAGCATCAACAAAAAAACAAGGAAAACGATTTTGTTGATATTTCTGGATATCTAAAGGCCCAAGATCGCGCAGAATATTGATGTCACTCATCGCTGTCTCACTCAAATTTCAACATTATACTTCTTAAGTATTTCAATTCCTTTTTGGAAAGAACTCAAATCAACGATGTCATCTGTATCAAGCATAATGCCAAAGTCGTCTTCTAATGCAGCAACCAACCCCATGTGACCGACTGAATCCCACGCTTCGATAGATTGATACTTAAGTTCTTCAATGCCATTTTCATTATCAATATCAAACGTTGTAACAAATGCAGATTTATATTTTTCAAAATTAGACATGGTAACCTCTATATTGGGTCGGCTTTGTTGAATAAATAGATATTATGCTGCGTAGCCATAAAGGCTGCGGATTCCCTTGACGTAAAATCAGTATGTTAAATCCAGAGCGTGGTGATGCATCCCGGAGCGATCAGCATTTTAATGGCTTTGTTGAATAAATAGATTTTATGCTGGCAGTCCAGTGAAACGACGGATCATCGCAACGCAAAATCATGCAGTTAGGCCTCATGAGAAAACTGTACACCTGAGGGGACAAGCATTTTCTACCAAAACTGGGCTTTGTTGAATAATAGGGAATAATGCTGTTATGACACGCCTGTTTTGGATTAAAATGCTGATCGCTCCGGGATGCATCACCACGCTCTGGATTTAACATACTGATTTTACGTCAAGGGAATCCGCAGCCTTTATGGC
>NZ_JAHWCO010000380.1:0-3456 GCF_020054415.1 Candidatus Symbiopectobacterium sp.
GACACACCTGTTTTGGATTAAAATGCTGATCGCATCCGGGATGCATCACCACGCTCTGGATTTAACATACTGATTTTACGTCAAGGGAATCCGCAGCCTTTATGGCTACGCAGCATAATATCTATTTATTCAACAAAGCCGGTGTTTGAGGGTAAGGTGCTGGTTGTTTTTACTAGGTTTATTTATGAGAAAACGCATTCTCTACACGGAATCCTCTAAGCATGTTGGCGGGCAGGAATTGCAAGCCATGATGCAATTACAGGCCTTACAACATCTAGGTTTTGAGGTGCTGTTGGCATGTCGCCCGGAAAGTGAAGTCGCTACACTTGCCGCAGAAAAACATATTCCAATATACCCGATTACATTTCGAAATAGTTATCATTTCCCCTCGCTGTGGCGTTTCAGACAGCTTATTAATGAATATCATCCCTTATTTGTCGTCAGTCACAGCGGGCATGATGCAAATATTGCTGCACTGGCAACCAAGCTGACCTGGAACAAGCCAACGCTCGTGCGGCAAAAAACCTATCTTACCAGCAGGATTAAGCCGTTTAGCACCAATTATCTGGCAGATCAGGTGGTGGTGCCCAGTAGTGGTATGAAGCGCGCGATGGTGGCGGGTGGCTGTCGTGATGAAAAAATTGAGGTAGTCGCACCCGGGTTTGACTTTGCTACCTTGCATGCTCAAAGTGAGCGTCCTTTGCCTGTCTCTGTGCAATGTTGGCTGGAGGCCGGTACGTCGCCTGTCATTGTACAGGTCGGTATGCTGCGTGGTGAAAAAGGGCATGATACCGCGTTGGCCGCGTTTGCGGCACTCAAGCAGTCAGGCCATGCATTTCGTTATCTGATCGTTGGTGATGGCCCTGAGTACAAGGTTATCAACGCGATGATTGCACGCTATGGTTTGCAAGATAACGTGCTAATGGCGGGCAAGCTGTTTCCGGCTGCGGCCGTCTACCGGCATGCAGATCTAGTGTTGATGCCTTCACGTAATGAGTCTTTTGGGATGGCACTGGTTGAGGCGATGTATTTTGGCGTCCCGGTGATGGCGAGTGACGTGGGAGGAATCCCGGATGTTATCCGCCATCAGGAAAATGGCGTATTGTTGCCGTGCGATGATGTTGCGGCATGGCAGAATGCTATTGCTGATTTCCTTATGCATCCTGCTCCCTACCGTCAGAGTGCCCGCCACGCCAGCGACGACGTGATGTTGCGCTACTCTATCGATGCCTGCGTCAAAAAAATTATCGCATTGTCCTATAAGGAACCCACACCAGCGGTTGCGGGTGTGGCAAAGCCTTAGGTTACGCCAGTACCGTATCACCGTGCAGTTGGCAACTGCACGCGAGCACATAGCCTTGTGCAATCTCTTCTGCTGTCAGCGTCATGGTGCTACTGGTGGTGTAATCGCCGGAAAGCACTTTAGTTTTGCAACTGCCGCATACGCCTGCGCGGCAGGCGGCATTAACGGTTATTTTATGGCTTTCCAACGCAGCTAACAGACTGATGCCCACCGGAACACGCAGTGTATTAAGCGGCTGGCGAATGGTCAGCGTCAACTGCTCACCGTCCTCTTCCAGTGATTCAGCACCAATCTGGAACTGTTCTTTGTAAAAACGTGTTGCGGGGACGCCAGCATCGGCGACCGGTGCGGCAACGTGCGGCCGCAGGTCATCACCATGCGCTGTGCCAGATCCGGCACGGCTTGTTTCAGTAACTCAGGTGTTAACCTTCCGGCGAGAAAACCAGTTTCGGCGTCAAATTCGGCGACCAACGTCAGCGTCAGCTGTGATGGATAGTGCTCTGTAAGGCGTTGCCACTCCGTGGCAAAAATCACCTGCTGCGGGTTACGAGCATTAAAGATAACCTGCAAGTGAACGTTGGGGCGGTGCGCCAATAACCAGCGACTCATCGACATAATGGGCGTAACGCCACAGCCTGCGGCCATCATCAGATAACATTCCTGTTCGGCATGACCTGCATCAACGCAGGTAAATTCACCTTGTGCATCGGAAAGTCACAGATAGTCGCTAGGGTTGACCTGCTGCGTCAGCCAGCCTGAGCCCGTCCCCTGTTCTACACGCAGCACCGTCAGCGTGATAAACGGGCTTAATCCTAGGGCTGAGGAGAGGGTATAGGCGCGCAGGGTATCGGGGTCGTTGGCAATGCAAACCAGTGCATACTGTCCCGGGCGATAGGGGTAGAAATCGTGATTAATCAGCGAAAGCGTCCAGACGTCAGGCGTTTCCTGACGAATGGAGTGAACTTGCATGCGGTTCGGGCGTGCGGAGGTCGGTTGTGTCATGAGTGCCCTTCAAACAGCACAAGCGACGCGTTGCCGCGCCGCTTGTTATCCTATTGCTCTCAAGCGGACAGAATAGTGTTGATGTCTTCTTCTACGGTGGTTATCGAACGCATACCGAATTTTTCGTTCAGTACGGCCAGCAGGTTATCCGTCAGGAAGCAGGGGGCGGTAGGACCGGTTCTGATGTTTTTGACGCCCAGCGACAGCAACGTGAGCAGAATGACGATAGCTTTTTGCTCAAACCAGGAGAGTATCAGGCTCAATGGCAGGTCGTTCACGCCGCAGCCTAGTTTTTCTGCCAGTTTCACGGCCAGAATGATGGCTGAGTAGGCATCGTTACACTGGCAGACATCGAGCAGAAGCGGTAACCCTTCCAGCGTGCCAAAGTCCAGCTTGTTAAAGCGATATTTGCCGCATGCCAGCGTCATTATCAGGCAATCATCAGGAACACTACGGGTGAAATCGGTGAAGTAGCTGCGTTCACTGCTGCTGCCGTCACATCCCCCCCACCAGGAACACATGACGCAACTTACCGTTAGCCACCAAATCGATCACGGTATCCGCCGCGCTGAGCAGGGTCTTACGCCCGAAACCGACGGTAATGTTGTGCTCGATTTCACTGTACGGGAAACCGGCTAGGTCTTGTGGCTGAGCAATAATCTGTCTGAAATCATCGCCTTACAGATGGTTGACGCCCGGCCAACCCACAATGCTGCGTGTCCAGATACTATCGCCGTAGTTTCCGACATTCGGGTCGATGATACAGTTTGAGGTTATCACGATAGGGCCTAGGAACTTGGCAAATTCAACCTGCTGGTTCTGCCATCCACTGCCGTAGTTACCCACCAGATGCGAGAATTTTTTCAAATCGGGATAGCAGTGCGCCGGTAAAATTTCACCGTGGGTGTAAATGTTGACGCCAGTGCCTTCGGTCTGTTCCAACAGCATCCGCAGGTCTCTCAAATCGTGACGGCTTTGTTGAATAAATCAGAACTTGTAACGACTGCGCACCATACGGGTCGATTGTTACGTGATGCGAATACTGTTCGGCATTCCTAATAGCGTGATCCGGTTAAGCGCTTTGACCATGGCCATGGCTTCACCCACCTGAGCATCGTAGTCTCTCAGACTTAGATGACCACCCAGAAGCC
>NZ_JAHWCO010000413.1:0-9854 GCF_020054415.1 Candidatus Symbiopectobacterium sp.
CGTTGTAAGCACTGTAGCCATCCGTGTTTGCATGACTGACGACGGTAACGCTGATGGCCACTTTTGCCATAACCGTGTTTTTTCACAGGAGATGTCTGTTCACAAAACGGGCATCTTACATCAACTTTAGCCACTGTATTCCACCTCCAAAACCGGACATTTCACACTGCAATCAACATATTGAATACATGACCGATGAAAATTATGACTGGTAAACCCATTTTTTTCGCAACCAGAACTCTGTTTCTATCGTTGTTGTTGGTGGGATGTCAGTCTGCGACACGTTCACTTCCAGATAGCGCTAGCAGAAACAGTACAGGCCTTGAGTTTGCAGGACAAACATGTCGTACCGATCCCCTTTATAGTGCTTCTGGGGGGCCCGATGTGCTCTATGCTGAAATGAATGAATGCGTTCGTGCTCAGAATTTCGACCGAGCTGTATTTCTTTATGCCCTGGCGGGAAGCTACACATGGTTTGATGCAAACCGTATTGGTACACAATATGCCAAGACGGCACATGGAAAACTCTTAGGTGAAGCTTTGGCACAACTGTCCGAAAAGCGGGTGAGTCAATTTTGGGAGCATATTCGCGCGACGATGCAAGATCCTAGCAAAAAATCCATGATATGCGGCAAGGTCAAGCAGGCTGGTATGCCTACGCACAGCATAGATTACATGCTTGTTGAGAAATCTTCGGGTGCTCCTGCCAAACCGATAGAACAATATCAGTGGGAGATAGCTGTAGATAACTACTTGTTATGTAAGTGATATTATTTGTTTTTGATATTAAATTTCGGATTAATATATTTTTATAGTATTTTGTGTTGATGAAGGCGTTGTTTTTTTTACTCGGGGTTTTTAGTGCATTGGTCTGGACTTACCAATGAATTTGGTGATTAAAATTATCGATTCTCGTATATTATCTGTGACGTTGGTTCTGCCACTTTTGTTCTGCTGATATGCCTGAAAAACGTTTTAAGCAGTATTTCATCTGTTTGCTCTAAAAAACCGAAGTAAAGTCATTACCGCTTGTTGGGAATAGCTCTGTTAAGTGAGTGTTCGTGTTATTCCTTTATTGCGCAAAGTTATGCCTCTGTTTCGGGTCGTGTATTCAATATGTTGATTGCAGTGTGAAATGTCCGGTTTTGGATGTGGAATACAGTGGCTAAAGTTGATGCAAGATGCCCGTTTTGTGAACAGACATCTCCTGTGAAAAAACACGGTTATGGCAAAAGTGGCCATCAGCGTTACCGTCGTCAGTCATGCAAACACGGATGGCTACAGGGCTTACAACGACGAAATTCAAAAAGTAAAACACATTGTTAGCAAGCTGTATACACAGCGTATTGAGCGTGCACATCTGACACTGCGTAACCGATTGCAACGGCTCAATCGCAAGACGCTCGGATATTCAAAATCATCCGAAATGCACGATAGGATCATCGGCACTTACATCGAACGCGAGTACTACGTTTTATGCTACATCAACTCATTGAACACACGACCCGAATTTGGAAGCCATCGCATTGCTTAAACCCGACCTGATCATTGCATCACGTTTTCGTCATGAACGGGTGTATACCTTGTTGTCGCAGATCGCTCCCACGGTGGCGATGGAGGATGTGTTTGAATTCAAACGTACCGTACAACTGATAGGGCAGGCGCTGGGCAGGGAGAAGCAAGCACAGGGTTTGCTCACCGCCTGGTAGGGGCGAGTGTCGGTATTGCGCGACCGCCTGCGTACTCATTATGGTTCTCAGTGGCCACTCCGCGTTTCCCTGATTGAGTTTCGTGATGACCATATTCGTCAATATTTAGCACGCAGCTTTGCCGGCTCAGTACTCTCGGAAGTGGGTTTTATCTGGCCGGGAATGCAGGCAGATTCGCTCAGCGTGATGCGCAAACTGAGTACGCCAGAGAGTCTGCCGGTGCTGGACGCCGATCTGTTTTTTTTTTTATGCACTCGGAAAAACCGGCGGTTACGCAACTTTACCGCACCTGGACAGCGTACCCATTGTGGCAACGCCTGAAGGCCCCACAACGCGAGCGAATCTACACTGTGGACAGTGTGGCCTGGAGTTTGTCGGGAGGCATTTTAGGTGCGAACAGGATATTGGATGAGATCGCACAACGCCTACTGCCTACGGAGACAACGCCATGAGGCCTGTATGGGTGTTATGTGGCGGGGGACTGTTGTTGATCATCTCCTGCTTTGCCAGCATGATGGTCGGAGCGCAACCGATCGCGCCGCGCGTGCTACTGGTTGCATGGCTTCACCCGGATGCGACACAAATTGAACATATTCTGGTGCAGACCACGCGTCTGACACGCACCTTGATGGCCCTGACGGTCGGCGCCAGTCTGGCCGTTGCCGGGGTGCTGATGCAGGCGATGACGCGCAATCCACTGGCTTCTCCGGGGTTATTCTGCGTCAATGCCGGGGCGATCTTCTTTATCGTCCTGAGCAGCGTGTGGATAGGTGCTGCATCACTGGCGACATTGGTGTGGTCCGGGTTTCTCGGTGCGGCAGTCGCAGGGGGATTTGTGTTCGGCATCGGCTCGTTGTGTCGTGGGTCTACAAGCACTGCGAGAATTCTGCTGGCAGGGGCGGCGATCACGGCACTTTTCCTCTCGTTTACCCAAGCGATGTTGGTGATCAATCAGGACGGATTGGACAGCGTATTGTTTTGGCTGGCTCGGTGGCTGGACGAGAGAGCGATCTGCTGACGCACTTGCTTCCCTGTGCAGTGGTGGGTTTGGTATTCAGCAGGGTACTGGCATCGCATATTAATATTTTTGTTGCGGGTGATGACATGGCACACGGGTTAGGAGTGCGTACCGCATGGATTCGCGGCCTGATGGGCGTGTGTGTGATTGCTTTGGCGGGCAGTGCGGTGGCTATTGCGGGTAACATCGGTTTCATTGGTTTGATTGTGCCACACATGGCCCGTCGGTTGTGTTCCCACGACCACCGTTGGCTGATCCCCGCTAGCGCCTTGCTGGGCGCTTGTCTGCTACTTTGGGCGGATATGCTGGCACGCGTGGCGATTTTACCGCCGGAACTGCCGCTGGGAGTCATGACCGCTGTGCTGGGGGCCCCTTATTTTATTGCGTTGGTTCGGCGGGATGCGCGTCATGGCTAACGTTTACTCGCTACGTATCGGCATGTTGTCTCGTCGGGTGGATAGCCGCGCGTGTATCTGGAATCTTGCACTGCTCGGTGTAACGCTGGTGACGATACTCTTGGTGCTATCGCGAGGTGCTGTGCCGCTCTCTCCGCGGGAGGTGATGCACATACTGTTGGCACCGCACCAGACTATCGAAGGTAACGCCTTTATCGTCCGGGAACTGCGCCTACCTCGCGTCGTGTTGGCGGTGGATTGTAGGGGGGCATTAGCGCTTTCGGGGCTGATATTACAGAGTCTGGTGCGCAATCCGTTAGCATCGCCCGATCTGCTTGGGGTTACCAGCGGCGCGTCTGCCGCAGTCGTCGCTTTTCTCTCTTTCGGCGCGGGTATGCTCGGGCAGCAATGGATGCCGTTGGCGGCTATTGCGGGAGCCTGGGGAACAGCGCTGCTGATCTACCTGTTGACCTGGCGACATGGTGTATCACCTTACCGTCTGGTATTGGTCGGGGTAGGAATCTCCGCCTTGATGGGGGCCGTAGCGACGGGGTTGCTGCTGCTTAGCCCATTCAATACCACACTCTCCTCATACATCTGGCTGACCGGCAGTGTTTACGGTACTAACTGGCAGGATGTGACGTCTCTGACTGGATGGCTGGCGCTAGTCGCGCCGCTATTCGTATTACTGGCGCGCCATGTGCCGATCCATGAGTTGGACGACGATGTTGACACGAGCGTGGGTGCTGCACTGGAACGGCGGCGTAGCGCATTGCTGTTGCTGAGTGTTGCGCTGTCCGGTACCGCGATCGCACATGCGGGGGCGATAGGCTTCGTGGGGTTGATTGCCCCCCATATGGAGAAACGTCTGGTGGGTCGAGCCTTTGTTAGCAGTGTGCTGGCACCGGTACTGATCGGTGCCAATCTGGTCGTGGTGTCAGATTGGGTGGGACGTACGCTCTTTTTACCGTTGGATTTGCCAGCAGGTATTTTTATTTCTGCGTTGGGCAGTCCTTTTTTTCTCTATTTACTGATTCGGCAACGTCATCATTAAGGCATAACGATGAATTCACCAAACCCTTTCCCGCCCTCAGGACGTGCACTGACGTTGCAATATGACCGGCAGGTGATTATTGAACATCTGGATTTGCAGGTGCCAGCCGGGTGCATCACGGTATTTGTCGGAAGCAACGGATGTGGCAAAAGCACCTTGCTAAAAGCCTTTGCCCGTCTGCTCCCTCCAACCTCAGGCTGTGTCATGCTAAACGGCGCGGATATTCATCACCAATCAAACCACGCCATCGCATGTAAGCTGTCAATTTTGCCGCAGACAACGAGCGCTCCAGAGGGCATAACCGTGCGTCAACTGGTTGCTATGGTGCGCTACCCTCACCAAAGTTGGCTACGCCAGTGTTCGACGCAGGACGAAGAAAAAGTGCAGCAGGCGCTGAACAGTACCGGGCTGATAGCGCTGGGCGAGCGGGTGGTGGATACGCTGTCGGGCGGACAACGTCAGCGTGTGTGGATCGCTATAACGTTGGCGCAGGATACGGATATTTTGCTGCTGGATGAGCCAACCACCTATCTCGATTTGGCGCATCAGATTGAGGTGCTCGATTTGCTGCGCGAGCTCAACGAACAACACGGTAAAACCATCGTCATGGTACTGCACGACGTGAATCTGGCATGCCGCTATTCACATCACATGGTGGCGGTTCACCAGCGAGGCGTAGTTGCGCAAGGCGCGCCGCAGGCGATCCTGACGGAAACGCTGATTAAAACGGTATTCGATCTCGATAGCCACATCATCGCTGACCCGGTGTTTTGTACGCCGCTCTGTATTCCACTGGGCCGTTATGCGCCGAAACAGCAAAGCGTGTGCGATGCGTGATCTTTCCTTTCACGCCGAAGAACGGGCACATCTCGCCGCTCGTTTTAACCTGATTGCGACGGCGGAATACCCGTTCAGCAGCGCGGTGCCAGTATCGACACTCTTGGAGACGGCGCCTTGTCAGCGTATGTTGCAACAGCTTGCTTCACGATCGGGGGCCCCTTCGCTGGGTATTACCGCGTCGTTGTTAAGCAAACGCGTGGCTTTTCTTACTACAGCGGCTGCCTTTTATCCCTTATCGATGTACAGCAAAGGGCTAAACATGGCGCTGACGAACTGCCTGTTGGATACGCGTCACGATGGACATCGTTGGCAGTCGCATATGGTGATGGACGATTTATCGCTCTCAATGCCCCATTCAGATTTGGATCGCGCGAGTTGGCGTGATGCACTGCTACGTGGCGTATTTGCAGAACATTTGACGCCGTTGTGGCATGTGCTGTCGGCCGCGTCAGGCATCTCTTCGCGGATTTTGTGGGAGAATACCGCAGTACGGCTGTTTTCACTGTTTGAACATCGGATGCAAGCCTCTGATGCGGCGACAGACGCGCGTGTAAAACAGGATTTTCACTATGTGGTTCACGAGGCTCCAGGTGCACTGTTTGGATTGGAGGCCAATCCGCTTACCGTCTATTTTCTCCCGCTAACCTGGGTGTCGGCGAACGGTGAGTGGATCCGCTTTCGTCGTACTTGCTGTTTTTACTATAATGCCTCTCAGCCGCGGGAGTTCTGTTAGGCCTGTCCTTTGCTGAGTCCCAATAAATCGCATCGGTTACCTTTTAGGAATAAGCGCTAATCGGATGGCATATCAGGAAGGCGAAATCTCTGTTACACTAGCGGACCTATGCACCGTAGTTTGTGCCCGTTCATTGTGGTTGTTGCTCACGTCGTTATTCCTTGGTTGATGGTGGCTCAGCAAACCCGCCTGATGTTCCCCCTGGAAACTGCACCGGCTTTGGCTCGGTCAGGGTGGATCTGGAGTTGTTTTTTCTATGTCTTTTTCATCTCTCGGCCTGAGCGCCGATATTCTCCGTGCTGTTGAAGAACAGGGCTATCGTGAACCTACGCCGGTACAACGCCAGGCGATTCCCGTGGTGCTGTCGGGGCAGGATTTGATGGCCAGCGCGCAAACGGGCACCGGTAAAACCGCTGGCTTTACCCTGCCGCTGTTGCAACTGCTAAGCGCCAAGCCCAGTGACGTTAAAGGCCGTCGCCCGGTGCGTGCATTGATCCTGACACCGACGCGTGAACTGGCCGCTCAGATTGGTGAAAACGTGCAGGAATACAGCAAGTACCTGCGCTTACGCTCGCTGGTGGTGTTCGGCGGTGTAAGCATTAACCCTCAGATGATGAAATTGCGCGGCGGCGTCGACATTCTGGTGGCAACGCCGGGACGTCTGCTGGATCTGGAACACCAGAATGCCGTTGACCTTTCCCGTATAGAAATCCTGGTGCTGGATGAAGCGGATCGCATGCTTGACATGGGCTTTATCCACGACATTCGCCGTGTGCTGGCAAAACTGCCCGCCAAACGCCAAAACCTGCTGTTTTCAGCCACCTTCTCTGATGAGCTCAAGGAGCTTGCCAATACTCTGCTGACGCGACCTGCTTCGGTCGAAGTGGTGCGTCGCAATACGCCATCGGAGCTGGTGACCCAGAACGTGCACTTTGTCGATAAAAAACGCAAGCGCGAGCTGCTCTCTTTGCTGATCGGCAAAGAGAACTGGCAGCAGGTGCTGGTGTTTACCCGCACCAAGCACGGTGCTAACCATCTGGCTGAGCAGTTGGGCAAAGATGGCGTTACCGCCGCTGCTATCCATGGCAACAAGAGCCAGGGTGCTCGTACCCGTGCGTTAGCGAATTTCAAGGAAGGATCGATTCGGGTGCTGGTGGCAACGGATATCGCTGCGCGCGGTCTGGATATCGACCAACTGCCGCATGTGGTGAACTATGAGCTGCCCAACGTGCCGGAAGACTACGTGCACCGCATTGGTCGTACTGGTCGTGCGGAATCTACCGGTGAAGCGCTGTCGCTGGTGTGTGTCGATGAGCATAAGCTGTTGCGCGATATCGAGCGACTGCTGAAACGCGAAATTCCACGCATCGCCCTGCCGGGCTTTGAGCCTGATCCGAATATCAAGGCAGAGCCGATTCAAAATGGGCGCCAAAGCCAGCGCGGTGCGCCGCGTGGCGGCGATCGTTCCGGTAGTCAACGTCACAGTATGGCACCGCGCCGCCAACGCAGTGGCGAAGGTTCTCCTTCTGGAGAACAACGCCGTGGCGGCCAGTGTAAACCAGCCGCATCGCGCCGCAGGGTAACGGTCAGCGTCGCCCGGCGCGCCAGAAGCGAGTAATACCGCTCTGTTCGCAGGGGAACTGCCATTCCCCTTTACTCGCCCCTCGTAATCCTCTGCGAAAGCAGGGGATCTCTGTTAGGCCAACGCAGGTATTTCATCTGCCAGAGATTCCCGTTTGTGCGGGAGTGACTGTTTTAGGTGGGGTTTTCAGTACTTCAAGGGGCGCTATCGCTCTGTTGCATACCTTTGCATAACATAGCCTTCTCTCTTCTAACAGGCTTCCCATTACTCGGGATTATCAGTAAGCTGCTTAACTCGCCTTCATCCGCAAGACGACGCGCTTTGCCCGAATAAAGACTGAATAATGAGAACAGCTGCCCCCGGTATCACTGAAGATGGTCTGCCGATCCCGCAGCGCCACTACGCCATGTTGACCATTGCCATCAGCATTACGCTGGCAGTGATGGATGCTGTGGTCGCCAATGTGGCGTTGCCGGTTGTTGCTACGGATTTCAACATTAGCGCGGCCAGCGCGATCTGGATTGTTAGCGGTTATCAGTTGGCGGTGGTGGTATGCCTGATTCCGTTCGCGCGTTTGGGCGAGATTTACGGCTATCGAACGGTGTACATGTACGGATTGACCCTGTTTATCCTGTCGTCGCAGGCCTGCATGTTGGCGAACAGCATGCCGTTGTTAACGCTGGCTCGCGTGGTGCAGGGCATAGGAGCTGCCGGGCTGATGAGCGTGAACACCGCGTTAATCCGCTACATCGTGCCGCGCGCCAAGCTGGGCGGTGCAATTGGTATTAACGCGTTGGTGGTGGCTATGGCCGCCACCGTGGGGCCAACGCTGGCAGGGGGGATTTTATCCGTCGCCTCCCGGCCGTGGTTGTTTACCATCAATCTGCCCCTTTGCCTTGCGGCCATTTTATTGGCAATGCGCAGTCTACCGGATAACGATCATAGCCAGCAGCCGTTTGACGGTGTGAGCGCTATATTGAGCGCTCTGATGATCGGTTTGGCCATTACCGCCATTGAGAGCATCGGTCATAAAAGCAATGCCGTGCTGATCGGTGGACAACTGGCGCTGGCACTGGTGGCTACTCTGCTGTTGGTGCGCCGGGAGGCCTCTGCCACAGAACCGCTGTTTCCGTTTGATTTACTGCGCATTCCGGTGTTCAGTTTGTCGCTGGCGACCTCAATCGCTTCCTTCACCACGCAAATGCTGGCCTTTGTTTCTCTGCCGTTTCTGTTTCACCATGAACTGGCTCTGACGCCGGCAGAAGTGGGGCTAATGATGACGCCCTGGCCGTTGGCAACCGGCGTTATGGCTATGGTGGCAGGAAAGCTTTCCGATCGGATGTCGCCCGCCATACTGGGCGGTGTTGGCTTGCTGCTACTCGCCGTTGGGATGTTGGCATTGAGCCAGCTTTCCCCCGTCACCACCATGGCCGGTATTGCCTGGCGCATGGCCCTGTGCGGCGCGGGGTTCGGGTTATTTCAGTCGCCCAATAATCGCCTGTTGGTCACGTAGGCACCGCGCCAACGCAGCGGCGCCGCAGGCGGTATGCTAGGCACCGCGCGCCCGATAGGGCAGTCCAGTGGCACTGCGCTGGTGGGCATGTTGCTGGCGCGATTTGATATGCAGGGCGGTTACTATGCGCTTTATATGGGGTGCTGCACGGCGGCGTTGGCATGTCTGCTGAGTTTTACGCGTCAGGCCTTCAATCCCTCGGTCGCGGATAAAGGCTAGCGACAGCGTAACGCTTGCTTTTCCTGTCCGTATCAGTACCATGGCGGGCTGATTTAAATGGTGCGCCGTGCGGCGTCCTGATGAGCTTAATAGCGTTATGCGTATCCTTCTTGCGCCGATGGAAGGCGTTCTCGATGCTCTGGTGCGGGAACTGCTGACCGACATCAATGAGTACGATCTGTGTATCACCGAGTTTTTACGCGTGGTAGATACGCTGCTGCCTGTCAAATCCTTCTACCACCTTTGCCCAGAATTGCATCATGCCAGCCGGACGCCTTCCTGCACGCAAGTGCGCATTCAATTGTAGGGACGTATCCGCAATGGCTGGCAGAGTGCATATTCGCATCGTGATCGATCAGTGATTCGCATGACAATCGATCTCGATTTCGCATGAAAGGTCGATCACTGATTCGCGTCGTATCGATCACTCCGGGACTTAACTCTTTTAACCTCCTCTCCATTCGCAGTTTCTACTGAAATGGAGATAACGATGGCCAGAAAGAGAAAAAGCAGGAGTACCATGGAGACCTGTCTTCAGATCTTCAAACTCAAATTTGAGCGCAACCAGTCTAATCGCACCATCGCCGCCGCTCTCAGGGTCAGCCCTTCCACGGTGTATGAGGTACTCTCCCGTTTTACCGCAGCATCTCTGTCGTGGCCATTGCCTGATGCGCTCTTGCCAGAAAAACTGGAAAAGATGCTGTTCCCCACCCGCAGAATGCGCACCCCTGAGCTTATCGTGCCGGACTGGCTGTATATCGATACCGAGCTAAGACGGCCAGGGGTTACCA
>NZ_JAHWCO010000387.1:0-14520 GCF_020054415.1 Candidatus Symbiopectobacterium sp.
CAAAAGTAAAACACATTGTTAGCAAGCTGTATACACAGCGTATTGAGTGTGCACATCTGACACTGCGTAACCGATTGCAACGGCTCAATCGCAAGACGCTCGGATATTCAAAATCATCCGAAATGCACGATAGGATCATCGGTACTTACATGAACGCGAATACTACGTTTGATGCTACATCAACTAATTGAATACAAGACATTTTTTGTGTTTAGCGGCTTGTTTGCATTTGCAAGCTAAAACCTTCCTGCGAGGAGCAAGGAGTCAAGATGTTTGATATAGTCGAACTGTCACGTTTACAGTTTGCCTTAACCGCGATGTACCATTTCTTTTTCGTACCATTAACGCTGGGGATGGCGTTTTTGTTGGCGATCATGGAAACGGTCTATGTGCTGACGGGCAAACAAATCTACAAGGATATGACCAAGTTCTGGGGCAAGTTGTTTGGTATCAACTTTGCGCTGGGCGTGGCCACCGGGCTGACCATGGAGTTCCACTTCGGTACTAACTGGTCCTATTTCTCCCACTATGTCGGGGACATTTTCGGCGCACCGCTGGCTATCGAAGGCCTGATGGCGTTCTTCCTCGAATCAACGTTTGTTGGTTTGTTCTTCTTTGGCTGGGATCGCCTGGGCAAAGTGCAACACATGGCCGTGACCTGGTTGGTGGCGTTGGGGTCTAACTTCTCCGCGCTGTGGATTTTGGTTGCAAACGGCTGGATGCAAAACCCCATCGCTTCTGAATTCAATTTCGAAACCATGCGTATGGAAATGGTGAGCTTCTCAAAACTGGTGTTGAACCCGGTTGCGCAGGTGAAGTTCGTTCATACCGTCGCTGCTGGTTACACCACGGGTGCCATGTTCATTCTGGGCATCAGTGCTTACTATTTGCTTAAGGGCCGTGACTTGGCCTTTGCCAAACGCTCATTTGCCATTGCTGCCAGCTTTGGCACCGCAGCTGTGCTGTCAGTTATCGTACTGGGTGATGAATCCGGTTATGAAATGGGCGACGTGCAAAAAACCAAACTGGCCGCGATTGAAGCCGAGTGGGAAACCCAACCGGCACCTGCCAGCTTTACGCTGTTCGCCATTCCCAATCAGGAGAGAATGGAGAACCAGTTCGCCGTGCGCATTCCGTTTATGCTGGGGCTTATTGCCACGCGTTCGACGGACGGCGTGGTACTGGGGCTGCGTGAACTGATGGATGGTCACCATGTGCGTATTCGCAACGGCATGAAAGCGTATGAGTTGCTGGAGCAGTTGCGCGCGGGTAATACCGATCCGGCTGTGCTTGAAGCCTTTAACCAGTCCAAACAGGATCTGGGTTATGGCATGCTGCTCAAACGTTACACCGCGGACGTTGCTAATGCGACTGAAGCACAAATTCAGCAGGCAACTAAGGACTCTATTCCTCGCGTTGCGCCGCTCTACTTCTCGTTCCGCATCATGGTGGCCTGTGGCGTGCTGATGCTGCTGATTATCGGCCTGTCGTTCTGGAGCGTTATCAGAAACCGTATCGGTAAAAACAAGCTGCTATTGCGCGCTGCCTTGTTCGGTATTCCGTTGCCGTGGATTGCGGTTGAAGCTGGTTGGTTTGTTGCCGAGTACGGTCGCCAACCGTGGGCTATCGGTGAAGTGCTGCCCACGGCGGTAGCGAACTCTTCGCTGACGGCTGGTGACATCCTGCTATCGATGGGCTTGATCTGCGGTTTGTATACGCTGTTCCTGGTCGCCGAAATGTATCTGATGTTCAAATTCGCGCGCCTCGGCCCAAGCAGCCTGAAAACAGGGCGTTACCACTTTGAACAGCAGTTGACGCTGGCTCAGGACGCACGGTAAACAGGAGTCCACTATGTTTGAATATGAAGTATTACGTTTTATCTGGTGGCTGTTGATTGGCGTACTGATGATCGGTTTCGCTATCACTGACGGCTTCGATATGGGGGTTGGCGTGCTGGTGCGTGTGATGGGGCGTAATGATGTAGAACGCCGTATCATGATTAACAGTATCGCTCCACACTGGGACGGTAACCAGGTGTGGCTGATCACCGCGGGTGGGGCGCTGTTTGCTGCCTGGCCGATGGTGTATGCCGCAGCATTCTCCGGTTTCTATATCGCAATGATCCTGGCACTGGCATCGCTGCTCTTCCGTCCGATCGGTTTTGACTACCGCTCCAAGCTGGAAGACGCGCGTTGGCGCAATATGTGGGACTGGGGCATCTTCATCGGTAGCTTTGTGCCGCCAGTGGTGATTGGTGTGGCGTTCGGTAACCTATTGCAGGGCGTACCGTTCCATATCGATGCCAATGTTCGCTTGTTCTACACCGGTAACTTCTTCCAACTGCTGAACCCGTTTGGCCTGTTGGCGGGCGTTGTCAGCCTGACCATGATCTTGGCGCAAGGTGCTACCTACTTGATGATGCGTACCGATGGCGATCTGTATGTGCGCTCGAAAGGTGCGGCTCAACTGTCGGCGTTGGTAATGATGGTTACCTTTGCGTTGGCCGGCGTGTGGGTAATCTACGGTATTGACGGCTATACCATCACCTCCGTGTTGGACAGGGCGGCTGAGTCTAACCCGCTGCACAAAGAAGTGGCGCATCAGGCCGGGGCCTGGTTAGCGAACTTTACCGCGCATCCGGTGCTGTGGGCCATCCCGTTGCTGGGTGTAGTGCTACCGTTGCTGACCATCGCGATGGCGCGTGCGAACAAGGGCGGCCTGGCTTTCCTGTTCAGCTCGCTGACTATCGCCTGCATTATCCTGACCGCTGGGGTTGCCATGTTCCCGTTTGTGATGCCTTCCATCACGCAACCGAACGTAAGCCTGACTATGTGGGATGCCACCTCCAGCTTGTACACGCTGAAAGTGATGACGATCGTCGCCATTATTTTTGTACCCATTGTGCTCTCTTATACGGCATGGTGTTACTACAAAATGTTCGGTCGCATTACCAAAGAGCATATTGAACAGAACACCCACTCTCTGTACTAAGTAAGGAGCTTAATGATGTGGTATTTTGCCTGGATACTCGGAACGCTTCTTGCTTGCTCGCTGGGGATTATTACCGCTCTGGCGTTAGATCAGAGTGAAGCAACGAAAGCGAAAGCGGCAGAAGACAACGCGCAATGAGCAGTCTGGTTGATAAACTCTACCAACTGATGGACAAGGGCCCGTTACGGGTTCTTGCCCTGCTGATGACGGGCTGTGTGATGTGGGACCCGACACGCTTTGCTGCACGTACCAGCGCGTTGGACGTGTGGCAAGGCCCGTTGCTGGTATGGGCCGTTTGTACCGTTGTGATATACGGGGTAGGGTTTCGCCGGCAACGCCTGCTGTGGCGCGTGATTTTTTCGCATTTTCCTGCCTTTGTGATCCTGATCACAGGTCTTATTTACGTCTTTCGCTAGTATATATCTCAAATCATTCGAGTTTTAGGAAGGCGACAAGGGAGCGGATCTCAATGAACTTACTTAGGTAAGTGATTTGGGTGAGTGAGCGTAACCAACGCACCTACAGCTCGAAGTATGACGGGTGTGGCCTATTCCGTTTGGTTATGGGTTTCCCGCAACCCGTAATTATTCAATTTCCCTCTAAGTAACCCATTCCAAACCTCATTTCTCTTGCGTATAGTAGCGGTGTTTCGTTGTATTACCGGGATGTAGAGTGAGCAATACGTTGTTTCGTTGGCCTGTACGTATCTACTATGAAGACACAGACGCCGGTGGCGTGGTGTATCACGCCCGTTATATCGCCTTCTATGAGCGTGCGCGGACAGAAATGTTACGCCAGCACGGCTTTCATCAGTGCGCCTTGCTGGAAGAGCATGTGGCTTTCGCTGTGCGTCGTATGGCGGTCGAGTATTTTTCTCCGGCGCGTCTGGATGATTTATTGAACGTAGAGAGTGAAATCACAGTGATACGCGGTGCTTCTCTCACGTTTGCTCAGCGTATTCTCAATTCTCACGGCAATCTGTTAAGTCAGGCCGACGTATTGATCGCTTGTATCGATCCACATCACATGAAGCCCATCGCGCTTCCTAAGTCTATTGTCGCGGAGTTTAAGCAGTGACTGACATGAATATCCTTGATTTGTTCCTGAAAGCCAGTCTTTTAGTGAAACTTATCATGCTGGTTTTGATTGGTTTTTCTATCGCCTCTTGGGCGATCATCATCCAACGCACGCGCATTTTGAACACTGCTACGCGTGAAGCTGAAGCCTTTGAAGATAAATTCTGGTCAGGCATTGAACTCTCCCGACTGTATCAGGAAAGCCAGACGCGCCGCGATTCGCTGGCAGGTTCAGAGCAGATCTTCTATTCCGGCTTCAAAGAATTTTCCCGCTTGCATCGGGCTAACAGCCATGCGCCAGAGGCGGTGGTAGAGGGCGCTTCTCGTGCCATGCGCATTTCCCTTAACCGCGAACTGGAAATGCTGGAAACCCACATTCCGTTTTTGGGTACTGTTGGCTCTATCAGCCCGTATATCGGCCTGTTCGGTACGGTATGGGGGATCATGCACGCCTTTATCGCGTTGGGGGCGGTTAAGCAGGCCACGTTGCAAATGGTTGCTCCGGGTATTGCAGAAGCACTGATCGCGACCGCCATCGGTCTGTTTGCGGCGATCCCTGCGGTAATGGCCTATAACCGCCTGAATCAGCGTGCGAATAAACTGGAGCAGAACTACAACAACTTCATGGAAGAGTTCATCGCTATCCTGCATCGTCAGGCCTTCACTGAAAGTAGTAAGTAATCAGGAGGCAGCATGGCTCGTTCACGTGGTCGCCGGGATCTAAAATCCGAAATTAACATTGTTCCATTACTGGACGTGCTGCTGGTGTTGTTGCTGATCTTCATGGCAACGGCCCCCATCATCACACAGAGCGTGGAAGTGGATTTGCCTGATGCGACAGATTCCAAAACCGTCTCCAGCAACGATAATCCACCGGTGATTGTCGAAGTGTCTGGCGTCGGTCAGTACAGTCTGGTTATTGAACAAAAGCGGATGGAACAACTTCCCGCTGAGAAGATTGTGGCGGAAGCCCAGGCGCGTATGGCTGAAAATCCCAAGTCGGTGTTTCTGATCGGGGGCGCGAAAGACGTGCCTTATGATGAGATCATCAAAGCGCTGAACTTGCTGCGCCAGGCTGGGGTCAAATCAGTAGGTTTGATGACTCATCCTATATAATCAATGCGTTGCAGTCAAAGCGTGATGTTTTTTCTGGCAATCGTTTATTACGGCAACACAGTATTTGGGAACCGCTTGTGCTAAAGGCCACCGAAAAACCTGATAAGTTAAAACGCGCCATTATTGTCTCTGCCGTTTTGCACATCATACTGATTGCTTTGCTGGTGTGGAGCTCATCCCACTCCTCTATGGATGCCAGTGGCGGTGGCGGCTCGGCAATCGATGCGGTAATGGTTGATCCCAATGCCGTCGTTGAACAGTACAACCGCCAGCAACAACAGCAGAGTGATGCAAAACGCGCGGAACAGTTGCGTAAAAAGCAGGCTGAGCAGCAAGCTGAAGAGTTGCAGCAGAAGCAGGCTGCTGAGCAACAGCATTTAAAAGAGCTTGAGAAAGAGCGCCTTCAAGCGCAAGAGGACGCTAAGCAGCAGGCGCAAGAACAGGCCGAGCAGCGTAAGCAGGCGGAAGCCGCTGCTGCTAAGGCCAAAGAACAGCAACAGAAGGCGGAAGCCGCTGCCGCGAAGGCGAAAGCCGAAGCTGAACAACAAGCCAAAGCAGCCGCTGACGCGAAGAAAAAAGCTGAAGAAGAAGTGAAGAAACAGGCAGCCGCTACTGCTGCCGCGAAAAAGCAGGCTGAAGAAGAAGCGAAGGCCAAAGCGGTAGCTGATGCGAAAGCTAAGGCCGCAGCAGATGCAAAAGCCAAGGCGGCTGCGGATAAAAAAGCCGCCGCACAGTCTGATTCCGTTGACGATCTTCTCGGTGGTTTGGCGTCGTCGAAAAACGCGCCTAAATCAGGTGGCGGTGCGCCAGCAGGTGCCGGCACGGCGAAAAAGAGCGGTGCCTCAGGTGCCGCATTGGACAGTTATGGCGGCCAGGTGCGCGCGGCGATCCAGAGTAAATTTTATGACTGGCAGCTTTATCGGGGTAAAACCTGTACATTGCGCATCAAACTGGCACCTGACGGTCTGCTCGTTTCCGTTGAAGCGGAAAGTGGAGACCCGGCACTGTGTCAGGCGGCGATTGCCGCAGCCAAGCAGGCAAGAATACCGAAGCCGCCAAGCACGGATGTGTATGAAGCTTTCAAAAATGCACCGATTGATTTCAAACCGCAATAATCGTGGCGTGCAGTACGATGCTAACGGTGCCGCATGGTATCTTTAGGACAAGGATGATAGCACCACCCACGGGTATTGTGTTTTGGTGATACCGGTTTGTTAAAATTCTGCTAATTTATCCGAGGCGATACCTCTGGATAAGGGAGATGAAATGGAGCAGGCATGTAAAGTTGCACTAGTTTTTTTAATGCTGTGGGTCACAGCGCTACACGCCGAAGTGCGTATCGAGATTACCCAAGGGGTTGACTCGGCACGTCCTATCGCCGTGGTTCCGTTCAAGTGGGCTGGCGGCGGCGTAGCGCCGGAAGATATTGGCGGTATCGTTGGTGCGGATCTGCGCAACAGCGGTAAATTCAATCCGATCGATCCCAGTCGTATGCCGCAGCAGCCGGGTTCTGCCTCGGAAGTCACGCCTGCTGCCTGGACGGAGCTGGGGATTGACTCCGTCATCGTGGGTCAGGTTCAGCCGGGTGCAGACGGTAGCTACGTGATCTCTTATCAACTGGTTGATACCTCGGGTAACCCAGGCAGCGTATTGGCGCAAAACCAGTTCAAGGTCACCAATCAATGGCTGCGTTATGCCGCGCATACCGCCAGTGATGAAGTGTTCCAGAAGCTAACCGGTATCAAAGGTGCCTTCCGTACACGTGTCGCCTATGTGGTGCAGACCAACGGTGGTCAGTTCCCTTACGAACTGCGTGTATCTGATTATGATGGCTACAACCAGTTTGTAGTGCACCGTTCTCCAGAACCGCTGATGTCTCCGGCATGTTCGCCGGATGGCAGCAAAGTGGCATACGTTACCTTTGAAAGCGGTCGTTCTGCGCTGGTGATTCAAACGTTGGCTAATGGGGCAATCCGTCAGGTTGCGTCCTTCCCGCGCCACAACGGTGCTCCGGCGTTTTCCCCGGATGGCAGCAAACTGGCCTTTGCACTTTCCAAAAGCGGCAGCCTGAACCTGTATGTCATGGACATCGGCTCCGGTCAGATTCGTCAAGTGACTGATGGTCGCAGCAACAATACTGAACCAACCTGGTTCCCCGACAGCCAAACTTTGGCATATACTTCGGATCAGGCTGGACGTCCGCAAATCTACAAAATTAACGTTAATGGCGGAGCTCCGCAGCGTATCACCTGGGAAGGGGCGCAGAATCAAGACTCAGAAGTCAGTGACGATGGCAAAATGCTAGTGATGGTGAGCTCCAACGGTGGTGCTCAGCATATTGCTACACAAGATCTAGTGACGCGGGCCGTTCAAGTCATTACGGGCACCTATCTGGACGAAACGCCGAGTATCGCACCGAACGGCACGATGGTGATTTACAGCTCTAAACTGGGGCTGGGCTCTGTGCTGCAACTGGTGTCTACTGACGGACGTTTCAAAGCGCGTCTTCCGGCAAATGATGGACAGGTTAAATTCCCTGCCTGGTCGCCGTATTTATAAACATAAATAATTTTTTCAAAGGACATAAGAGATGCAATTCAATAACGTACTGAAAGTCCTGATGTTAGCTCTGCCGGTGCTGGCTATCGCCGCATGTAGTTCACACAAGAAAGACGGCAATGACCAGTCTACCGTTGGCACTGCAGGCAGCGGTTATGAAAACGGCAATATGTTTTCTTCTGAGCAGGCTCGCCTGCAAATGCAAGAACTGCAACGCAACAACATCGTATACTTCGATCTGGACAAGTACGATATCCGTTCTGACTTCGCTCATATGCTGGACGCGCATGCTTCCTTCCTGCGCAGCAACCCGTCCTACAAAGTGACTATCGAAGGTCATGCGGATGAACGCGGTACGCCGGAATACAACATCGCACTGGGTGAACGTCGTGCTAACGCTGTTCAGATGTACCTGCAAGGCAAAGGTGTTTCTTCCGATCAGATCTCTATCGTTTCTTACGGTAAAGAGAAACCTGCGGTTCTGGGTAATGACGAAGCTGCATGGTCCAAAAACCGTCGTGCGGCCCTAGTATACTAAGAGCATTGCATGAACAGTAACTTCAGACGTCATCTCGTGGGTCTGTCGTTATTGGTTGGCGTAGCGGTCCCTTGGGCCACTACTGCCCAAGCGCCAATCAGTAATGTCGGCTCTGGCTCGGTGGAAGACCGTGTCACCCAAATGGAGCGTATTTCTGACGCACATAGCCGGCTATTAACTCAACTTCAGCAGCAGCTCTCTGATACGCAGCACGATATTGACAGTTTGCGTGGGCAGATTCAGGAAAATCAGTACCAGTTGAATCAGGTTGTTGAACGCCAGAAGCAAATCTATCAGCAAATGGATAGCATGGGCTCCTCGTCGTCAACGCCGTCGGCGTCTTCTGCGCCAGCAACGGATACGGGTGCGTCTACCTCCAGTACCACCAGTAATGGTGCGGGCGCGGCGGCTGCACCGGCCAGTACCGGTGATGCCAACAGCGACTACAACGCTGCGGCGGCATTGGTGCTAGAGAAAAAGCAGTACGATCAGGCTATTGCAGCTTTTCAGGCATTTGTCAAAAAATACCCTGACTCAACTTATCAGCCGAATGCCAACTATTGGCTGGGTCAGTTGAACTACAACAAAGGTAAGAAAGACGACGCCGCTTACTATTTTGCGAACGTGGTCAAGAATTACCCGAAATCCCCTAAAAGCTCCGAAGCATTACTCAAGGTTGGGGTGATCATGCAGGAAAAGGGGCAGACGGATAAAGCGAAGGCTGTCTACAATCAGGTCATCAAACAATATCCCAATACCGAAAGCGCCAAGCAGGCGCAAAAACGGCTGACTGGTCTCTAACCCCTTTCCAGGCACAAAAATTGCGCGCCATGAGCGGTTTTTGTGCTTTGTCGTTTGATGATTAAGCTGTATTAGTCGCGACTAATACATGTTATTGCTGGCGGATGCTGTCTGGCAGCATTACCAACTGTATCGACAAGCGGTCTACTGGCAGCAAGAAAGTGTGCGTGTATATCGGCAGATATTCCCGGCAGAAACGCAGGTCGTGAATCCTAGGGTACAAATGCAACAGCATTTACAGCAGGCAGGCGGTGAGCGCGATACGCCGCGCCTGCTGCAATCAATGAATCGCTTACAGGCGTTGCTGGGAGAAAATCAGGACATACGCCTCACCACGCTGGCCTATGACGGTAATAGGCAGGAAATTCGTCTGGCTTACAGCGCGCCTGCCTATCCCGAATTGGAACAGTTCCAGCAACAGGCTGAAACCTATTACCAGATCCAACACGGTGAAATTCGCCAGAATGGCACACGCGTTGAAGCGCAGATGACGTTAAAGGGGCAACAATGAGAAACGCCGTCATGACGCGGTTGCACCACTATTGGCTCAGCATTATACCACGTGAACGTCGGCTGCTGATGCTGGCGGGCAGTGCGCTGGTGCTGGCCGCCAGCTATTTCCTGCTATGGCAACCCTGGCAGCAACGCAGCGAGCAGTGGCAGCGCACGCTGGTCAGAGAGCAACAAACGGTCTCCTGGCTGCGCCAGAAAGCCCCGCGTATTGCGCAGGCAACTGGATCCTCGACATCCCATGCAGCAGAATCGCGTCATGTCAGCTTGCCTGTGCTGATTTCTCAAAGCAGTAGCAGCTACGGCTTGAAAGCGACACTACTACAACCGCAAGGAAATCAGGTTGCGGTGACGCTGGCGCGGTAGTGATGTGGGCGCGGTGAGCTGGGATGTCACCTTCTCTGACCTGATGCCCGCGCTGGCGGTAGCTTTAGATAGCCCCGATGGGCCGCGCGGAAAAGGCGTGATCCGAGGCTGGCAGCAGGCGCAGCTTTTTCAGTGGCAGGTGTCTGTTCCCGCAGCTTACGTGGTGAATAAGCTGCCGCTCATTGTCCCCGTCAGTGCGCAAGGGAACGTGCAATTACGGTTGCAACACGCCGTTGTCGATCCGCGCGGATGCCAATCGCTGTCGGCAACGTTGAACTGGCAGAATGCCGTATTAGGCACGCCGCTTGGCACGGTTGCTCTGGCTCAGCCGCAGGTACAGCTGAATTGCCATGAGTGCCGGTTGGAAATGGCGCTGCGCCAGCAATCGCCCTATGTGCAAATTACCGGCAAGGGGAGTTTGGCTGCCAGCGGGGAATACCAGTTTGATGGGTGGGTGGCGAGCGGTGATGCCATGCCGCAAGCGATTGGGCGTATTTTGTCCACGCAAGGTGGTCGTTTGTTGCGTTTTCAGGGGCGTTTGGCGCTTTAATTGCGTGCGAGTGCACAAGCTTGCATTTTGGCGTGTTTTACCGGTTGTTGCTCCTTGCTGCCTGTGAAACGATAGCGTGTAAAGGCGATGCCAACCATTACGAGGATGATGATATGCGAGGCACGGCGTGGAACAACTGGTAGCGTTTTCGGAAGCGTATTCCCTGCTCTGGTGCAGCGCGCTTTTGGTGTTGGGGTTGGTCATTGGTAGCTTTCTGAATGTGGTGATTCACCGCCTGCCTGTCATGTTGGAAATGCAGTGGCGTGATGAAGTTGCTTTGAACGTTGAGGGTGACGTACAACTCGCACAGACGCGTTACGATCTGTGGTGGCCGCGTTCCCACTGCCCAAACTGTCATCAGCCGATCGCGCTGCGTTACAATGTGCCGGTACTCGGTTGGATGGTACTGCGCGGGCGCAGTCACTGCTGTAATCAGCATATCGCCTGGCGCTATCCGCTGGTGGAGGCGGCAACTGGAATCCTGTTTGTGGCGGCTGGCAGCCTGCGGCAGCCGGGAGTCTCATTGTTGGGGGCGGGCGATTTCAAACTGTTGGCGGCGCTCGGTGCCTAGCTCGGATGGCAAGCGCTGCCGCAATTGGTGCTGTTAGCGGCATTGGGCGGTTTAGTAATGACTTGTCTGTGGAGATGGCGACACGGGGGGATTTCGATCAGCAGCTGGCATTTGGCCCTTGGCTGGCGATAAGCGGCGGTATTTTGCTTTTTGTTCCCGGTTTTTCCTTCTGACGTTTTCATTAACGACGCCAACAAAACGGGCTGAGTAATTCTTCACTCAGCCCTTATTCATTTCTTCTATTCGATTTTATTTATTTTATGCTGTTTGGTATCGAACTCGCGATGACCTATCACTAAATCATCAGCATAAAAGCACCCGCCCACACCATCAGCATGAATGAGATACCCATAAAAAAATACTTCACTGATTGTCATCTCCAGCAAACATACGCCTGCAACGATTCCGATTGTGCGTCTTTTTGGAAAGCAATTTACCCCTGCGAACCGACGCAGAGCGAGGGCTTTCCGTCTGTCATAAACAGGGCATGCCCGTTATGATGGAATCGGCGCTAAATCTACGCCTAGTGGGGGTTGAATATCAATAGGGGGAAGGAGGAAAATGCAATAAATAGCATTAAAAAGCAGCCTGTTCGAGAGCGTCTTTGAGCGAAAAAAAGGCATGTGATGGCGATTAATGCTACCAATAATCGCGCTGTTGACAGGAAAATGCGAGAAAGGATATCTAGCCAGAAAAAGTATTTGAAATTACGCTTTATCGTTCACCCCTCTTACCCCCCGATGTTTCTCATCATCCTTGCGGGTAATACCTGCTCCAAAGGGACGTTTTAACCCTATAATGTGATCTGTTTCGCACTATTTGTTGCGAAGCAAACGCGAGTGCCATGATAAAACACCAGACACATTAGGGTTGCCTGAACCAGCCTTGAGGCCGGTTTCTGAGAAAGGAAAATGCTATGCCGAATCCATTCGAGCCCGTCGCTATCGGCAAATTGACGCTGCCTAACAGCATTGTGATGGCTCCGTTGACGCGCATGAAAGCCTTTAACGAAAGAACGCCTGGGCCGCTGATGCTGGAATACTATGTACAGCGCGCCAACGCAGGACCGATTATCAGCGAAGCTACCTCTATCTCACCGCAGGGCGTAGGCTATCCGAATACGCCGGGTATCTGGTCTGATGAACAGATTGCAGGTTGGGTGCGCGTCACCGCCGGTGTGCACGCCGCCGGTGGAAATATTGTCCTGCAACTGTGGCACGTCGGGCGCATTTCCGATCCTGTCTACCTTGATGGGAAACTGCCGGTTGCACCCAGTGCGATTGCGCCTGAAGGCCACGTCGCTACGATTCGCCCCTACAAGAACTATGAAGTGCCACGTGCGCTGGAAACCAATGAGATACCTGCTATTGTTGAGGACTTCCGTCAGGCGGCGGCCAATGCCAAACATGCCGGTTTTGATGGTGTGGAAATACACGCGGCCAATGGTTACTTGCTCGATCAGTTTCTGCACGATGGTTCAAACCAGCGAACAGACCGCTACGGTGGCAGCATTGAAAACCGGGCACGTTTTCTGTTAGAGGCAGTGGATGCGGTGCTCACTGTCTGGCCAGCAGGCCTGCTGGCCGGGTTGGCGTGCACCTGAACCTGATGTCCAATACGCACTCCATGAAGGATTCCGATCCGGCGACGCTGTTTACCTATGTGGCCCAACAGCTGGATGCACGTCGTTTGGCCTTTATCTTTGGCAGTGAAGATATTGCGGGCAGTACGCTTTATGGCCCGTTGGTGCGTAAACATTTTACCGGTGCCTATATTGCCAATGATGGTTTGACGATAGCATCGGCACAGGCGCTGTTGGATGAGGGGGGCGCAGATGCTGTGTCGTTTGGGCGTTGGTATATCGCAAACACCGATCTGGTGCAACGCTTGCGCCTCGGTGCGCCGCTCAATGCCTTGAACGCACAGACTATCTATACCAGCGATCGAACGGGTTACACCGATTACCCTAGTCTGGATGACGCTACCGCCAGCCCACAGGAAGGTGCGTGATGGCGAGTATCAAATTAACGGTGAATCACCTGTATCAGTTGCAAGGTAATGAAAAGAAGCCAGCTCATGCAGTGACGCGGGTCTATGTTGGGGATACGCTGTTGGCAACGGAAGAAATAACGGGAATGACAGAGGACGCTGTCAGCAAGTATCTGCACCATTCACTTCCTGAAGGACAGGCCGTGCGCGTCGAGTGGGATTGTGCGGGCGTTACCGCAATTAGCGCCGCTGAGGTGCATATGTGCCCCTGCTGTCACGCAGAGGAGTAAACCGCATCACGTCATACGGCAGCCCGCGCGTATAAAGCAGATATCAGCGCGGGCACTGAGCCGTCATCGACATTACTCGTCGCTTCCGTTTTCCTTGCCGAGCAGCTCTTGAATACGTTGATAGACTTCAGCCGCCGTTAGACCACTGTCGGATTCATTGCTCTCAAAATTCATTACTTGCTCAGGATCCACTCCGTGCAACACACCGAGCAGAGCCAGATCTTGTTGAGAAATGCGTTTTCCGGTAAAGGAATCAAACATCTCTGATTGTCCATCAGGATATTTAATCACGGAGACCAATTTACCGCCGAACAGAGGAATGCCTGTCATGATCAATGAATATTCATTGCCCGCAGCGGCTTCGTCATCATCTTGTTGCTGCTCGGCCTGCTTTTTCTCGGCAGCATCGCCTCGTGCAGTGCGCACCTTGTCAGAAGAGAGGGTCACCTTAGTGCTGTTGGTCGGTGAAAACGTATCGGAAGGATCTGAGCCAGTAGATGAAGATCCGGTTTTACTCTCAGTATTGACTGCCGCTACCGCATTGGGTGATTTGATCACATCAACGATAGAGACGTTAGGTTGAAAAGTGGCGCCATGTAGATTTTGAGTCTGAATATCTGGAATAACCACAATATAACTCCTTTATATATTCATTACTGGCAGTGTTTAATGCCAACACGTCACTTTGAAATAAAGCGAAAAAGATAAAAATGTCAGTAAAATATTTCTGACAAAACAGCCAGTTAAAATATTAATGTGCAATCTCAACGCGTTGGGTTTTGAAGAACGCGACGTCTGGCCAAGAAACCGCTGGTTATCAATGATTTAACCATTGCCCACTAATGCATCGAGCTTATCTGTATGTGCACAGAACACAAACCCTTAAAATCACTATCGGCCAAAAAAAGAGCTTTTTTAATACTTAAAATGAATAATAGATGATTTCCGTTATTCCATACGATAACTGTGGATGTGGCGCGTTTTTTGATAGTTGGCCAACGCGACTTGGCCAGAACAGTCAATGGGCTTTGTTAAATAAATCAGAACTTGTAACGACTGCGCCCCATACGGGTCGATTGTTACGTGATGCGAATACTGTTCGGCATTCCTAATAGCGTGATCCGGTTAAGCGCTTTGACCATGGCCATGGCTTCACCCACCTG
>NZ_JAHWCO010000555.1:0-5750 GCF_020054415.1 Candidatus Symbiopectobacterium sp.
CAGGTGGGTGAAGCCATGGCCATGGTCAAAGCGCTTAACCGGATCACGCTATTAGGAATGCCGAACAGTATTCGCATCACGTAACAATCGACCCGTATGGGGCGCAGTCGTTACAAGTTCTGATTTATTCAACAAAGCCTGTCTGCCCTTTGAGGAAACGCTGGCCTTCCATGTGGACGAGCACTGCGCAGTGTATGCCTATCCGCCTTATTTCCCGCCTGAAGATAAAGACGGCTTCACCGGTTATTACGTCGAGCCATTTCGTGACGAAGAACATCATGTGCTGGCCGATGCCCTGATTGAAACGCACCTGCGCCGGGGTGTGCCTGTGGTGCTCTCGGGCAGGAATGTTCCAAAGACCCATGCCGCCTATCGGGGCTTTACGTTTCACTACACGCACGCCTGTTACAGCATTGCAGCCAAAGATGCCGGTCGGTGTAACTCAAATGAAGTGATTTCCGTGCTGTCCGCTGCCTGCGTCAGTGGGTAGGTAATGGCATGTTCTCTTGCGGAGGTAACGTTTGATGATTGTAACGTTTGAGGCTAACGGCAGGAAAATAACGGTGGACAGTGATGCTATCGCTCATTCCTTTCCCTCGATAGCCAGTTGGAAAGCATCAGCGCTAGCATTTACTGGCGCTTTGAACAGCGCGAAAAACAAAAGGGTATTGACAGCGCCCGCCGCTGGTTAACCGAGTCCGTGGCTAGGGTGATGTTGCCACGCATTACCCGTGTAAACGCTGGCTACTGCCTAGATGAGATAGTTGATGACGATTTCCGTGCCCTGTTTGGCAACCGCGCTACCCAATCCCCTCAACACAATGGTGTGGCGGCGTTTTTGCGCCTGCGCACCCAGCGTAACCGCCTGCCCGACCTGGACAGCCAGGCGCTCAAATCCCTAGTTGATGTCGTGGCCCATTTTTCCGCCACCGAACTGGCAAGGCTGACGCAGGCGCAAGGTGATAACAGCGAATGGTGCATCGTCCATGACCATTACTACCATCTGGCTCGAATCACCCGCTTGCTGGGTGCACCGCAGCCGCTCTGGGACAAGCTGGAAAAATGTTTCGTTCCCTTTGATGCCCAACCCGCCATCCGGCGAATGAGTGATGCGCGGTGGTGGCTGAACAGCCTGCGTCGTACCGCCAAACACTGGTGTGAACATCTGGCCATCGCCATGGTGTATGTCCATAAGCATGCCTCCCCGAACGTCAGCACAACCGCCTTGCGTGACTGGCACGAGCAGCGGCGGCGCACCAACGAGTGGCGCAAAAGCATGGATCTGGAAGACGAAGAGGGCAACCGCATCAACCCGATGGACGGCTATGCTGCCAGTCAGGCCAATCCCGCCATCCGACGCACTGAACTGATAGTGCGTATAAGGGGTTATGAAGATATCGCCAATGCTCAGGGTTATGTTGGAGAATTTGTCACCATTACCGCCCCCTCAAGCCATCACGCCACGCCGGAAAACGGACGGGTTAACCGTAAATGGAACGGGGCCAACCCGGCGGACACCCAGCGTTACCTTAATGGCGTCTGGGCCTGCTCCCGCGCTAAATGCCACCGCCTGGGGCTGCGCTTTTTTGGTATGCGTGTCGCCGAGCAGCACCATGACGGCACGCCGCATGCCCATTTACTGCTGTTTGCACGCCCGGAAGAGATGGGCCGCATCCGCGAGATCCTGCGCGAGTATGCTATGGCGGCAGACAGCGACGAATTACGCAGTGCCGTCGCGACAAGCGCCCGGTTTAACGCCAAAGCCATTGACCCGGAAAAAAGCAGCGCCACCGGGTATGTCGCGAAATACATCTCGAAAAATATCGATGGTTATGCCTTGGACGGTGAAACCGATGACGAAAGTGGCAAGCCGTTAAAGGAGTACACGCAGCGTGCTACCGCCTGGGCGTCGCTCTGGGGCATTCGCCAGTTTCAGTTTATTGGCAGTGTCCCGGTAACGGTGTGGCGGGAGTTACGCCGCCTGAATGACAGTGAAACCGCACGCGGCCTGAGCGTGGAGTTTGCCGCCTGTCACGAGGCGGACAAGGCGCCGGACTGGGCGGGGTATGTCAATGCCCAGGGCGAGCCGTTGGTCAAACGTGATGCGTTGGCGGTGCGCACCTGGTATCAGCCGACAGATGTGCTGAATCAGTACGGTGAGGAAATGCTGAGTATCCGGGGTTTGTTTGACACGGTGGTGGGTGAGGATTCGCCGATCCTGACCCGGTTGAAGCAGTGGAAGATTGTACCGAAGTTGGCCGTTGATGTGAGCAACGCGGACGCGTTGCCTCGGAGTTCGAGTTCTGCCAATAACTCTACGGGCGACGAAAAAACAGCCATTCCGGCAAGCATGGTCGGTTATGACTGTGCCAGCTGTGATCAGCACGGTGGAGAGATCGACGGGACGTCTGAACAAGAAAGCATCGACTTTGACCACATGACCGACAAGGAGCGGCGCGCTTTGCTCAATCGGTTACGAACCCAGCCGCCGGATCGGCGGCATAACCATCACTCGCCTACAACTCAGCTACCTGAATCAACAGAAAAACAGAATGTTAGTAAGCGGTCGGACGACTGGCACGCGAGTATTGCCGATTTCGCCCATTCGTTGGGGTGGGATATCAGCACGGGAGAATTGCGGCGACTGGAGACAGGCCACGCGGTCACGTTTGCCGGTCACAACTACGTGGCCGGTGCTGACGGTTTTTTGTACCGTACGCAGGCGAGAAAGCAAAAAGAAGCTGAATACTAGGATAAAGCAGCGACGTTGCGGCATTACGAGCGGTTTCACAGTCATAACCGACTGTGTTGGCCAACGCATCGAGCACAGTCAGAAATGACGCCGCTGAAGCACAGTTAAAAACATCTATGTGGTACCACCGGGGGATAAATGAGCTATCTGGGAAGCAAGGCGGCATCTTGCGCGTATCAGAAAATCATTGCCAATATGCCGCCGCACGATACGTACATAGAAACGCACCTGGGCGGCGGCGCGATCATGCTAAGAAAGACTGTTGCAATAAAAAATATCGGGGTTGATATTGATGAGAATGCATTAAACGATTTTGTGTATGCGAATGCAGTAAATCAGAGAAATAGCTCTGTGAGCCTGGTTTGTGGCGATGCGGTGAAATACCTGCGCATGTTCGACTTTTCCAGCGCGGGCCGGGTACTGATTTACGCCGATCCGCCCTATCTGCCCGAAACACGAACCAGCCGAAACCGCTACCGACACGAATACACCGACGATGACCACTGGGCACTGATAGCCATGCTGCGCCGTGTCCCGGCCAGAGTGATAATTTCCGGTTATCCCTCCGCGCGTTATGATGAACTGCTGCACGATTGGCGTTCGATCACATTCCAGGTGATGACGCGCGGCGGGCCAAGAACAGAACAATTATGGATGAACTACCCTGACGGTGCGGCGTACAGTGCGGCTTTAGCGGGAAAAGACTATATCGATCGGCAGCGCATCAAGCGCAAGGCGGTGCGGTGGAAATCCAAATATGCCGCGTTGCCACCTGCTGAGAGATTGGCAATCATGACGGCATTGAGTGAAGCCGATAGCATAGCGTCAAATAATTAGATTTATGATTAGATAATCATTGCATGAATTAGATAAATATCTTATTATTTCTTCATCCCAAGCGGATATGCTCTTTAAAAACCAAGGAAACAGATGGTAAAGGTTATCTGAACAAGGAAAGCGTTGAAGCAACGTTCAACGATAGACCGAAGGTATCAGGACACCATTAGTGGGAAAGTCGCCGAGTTGAAAAGTTTTCCCGCCGTCAAACTGGATATTACCGCGTTGAAGGGTGAGGCCGGAAAATTCAGGTTACGCGTGGGGGACTACAGGGTTATTTTCGAGATCATTAAAGGTGAACCTGTTGTCTGTGAGGTTCAGGCAGTCAAACGCAGAACTTCAACAACTTACTGACTATCAGGCGGGGTAACCCGCCAGTTTCCTTATGACATACACCGCGACTCACTGACACCCGGATGAAATTATGTCAAAACTACAATTTATCAATGATGTGAATGGTAAACCTCAGTTTGTGGTATTGCTGATCACTGAGTATGAAAAACTGATGTCTGATAGCGACGCAGGCTATGAGGATATCCCTTATCTTGCCGATGAGCATGATAACGAAACCGTACCTAACGAAGTGGTCGAAATCATGTTCCGTGATGAAGTGAGCCTGATCGCTGCCTGGCGCATTCATCGCGGTTTATCGCAATATGATGTGGCTGAAAAGCTGGGAACAACACAATCAGCGGTTTCACAGTGGGAGGCGAAAGACTCCAAACCGCAGAAAAAAACCCGAGAAAAGCTGGCAGAACTTTACCACTGCCGACCTGAACAAATGACACTTTGATTTGCGTTACCCGGCCCGCTTTCGCGGGCTTTTATCTTCACTAAAAATCACCGCAAGATTCCGCGCTCAAATGCGCAATTTCTTTAATGCCGCCGCCAGGGTTCCGCGCCAGTTACGGCGCAGTTTTCCCTGTCACGCAAGACTACACAAAAACGAGGCATTTTCATGTGCGGACGTGGCGGGGGAACCCTCGCGCTTAGGGGGGGATATAGGGGTACATCTGCATTGCTGGATCCTGCGGCGTCAGCGGGCCGTCTCGCTGCGAGATTCATGACGACGAGGGCGAGGTTGGCGGGCGTCTGCGGTGCTCAAGGTGGCGTTTAGGCGCGTAAATGGCGGTCATGAAAAAGCAGGGCATCCTGTCGAGTGTCCGGCTGATGGTTGGCGGGAAAGCTGCCGGGCTATGCGGCTTTTTCTGCTAGGGAGTAGTGCTTGAATCGCATCACCTCGATCCCAAGCCGGTCGTTCAACCCTTTCAGGCTTTCCATAATCGGTGTCAGTTCATTGATGGAAAAGACGCGCGCGGCTTTCTCCACGTCGCCGAATCCTCCGGCATTGTTTGGCATAATGCCCATCAGCTGCTGTGGTACGCGTTGCGCTGCCAACATGTCATCGCGTGTTGCATCCTTGATGCCGTTAAATTCATCCTTGGCCGCGATTTGGCTAAATGGCATGATTTGTAACCCGTCTTTCTTGCCACCGGCTGCATACACGAACAGGTTCTTAAATGCACCATTGCAGCGTGCATCTTTCAGTGAACGCTTAAGCTGCTCCACCTCGGCATTGTTGGTTATAGGATCCGTCAGGTAAACAATCACCCCGGCATGACTGCCGTTAATGTAGTAGTTGCGGCGAAACAATGTGGCTTCACCATTCAGCATCGCAGAGTGAACAACAGCCATATATTCCGGTGTGCCGTAGATTTCCTAGTGAATGCTGGGGCTTCTGACGTGAAACACGCTGCTAGGGTCGAAAGCATAATCATCGCTGTAGCGTGCAACAAACCAGTATTGTGAAAGATCTTCCCCGCGCCGGGTGTATTTGGCGTGCGTGTGTTTCAGCATCAGGGGCTGGCCTAGCAGGTTTTTTCGTAGCTCTAGGTAGCCATTACCAAACACCAGAAAATCGAGAATAAAGGCGTTGGCGTCCTGCCGGGACAGTAACGGATGCGGCTCATAGCAGGACATAATCACATTGCGCTTGAAGATGATGGGGGATTGATGGTGTACGGGGCTTTGTTGAATAAATAGAACTTTTGGGTAATCATCGGAGCAGATCACCACAGTTGTTTCAAAATCAGGTCTCCATGGCAAAACAAAATTTTAAAATCACCAACTGGCCCTCTTATAACAAGGCCCTCAAGCAGCG
>NZ_JAHWCO010000668.1:0-2301 GCF_020054415.1 Candidatus Symbiopectobacterium sp.
CAGGTGGGTGAAGCCATGGCCATGGTCAAAGCGCTTAACCGGATCACGCTATTAGGAATGCCGAACAGTATTCGCATCACGTAACAATCGACCCGTATGGGGCGCAGTCGTTACAAGTTCTGATTTATTCAACAAAGCCTCAGTGCTGTTGTGCCGTTTGTTATTGCTCAACAGGTTTACCGCCAGGATCATCTCTTTCTGATCCCACCTGCATCAAGCCTCAACCTCAATGTCTGCGGCCTATCGCCGCCGACCGCTTTACACTTAACGCGCTACCACCATTGATGAAAATGATGCACTGGGCCAATCCCCTGCCCCACCTCCAATGAATCCGCCGCCAGTAATGCATACTGGAGGTAATGCTTCGCCGCTTGCACCGTATTTTCCCAATCGTGGTGGCGAGGGCGTAGCGCAGCCAGCGCCGCAGACAACGTACATCCTGTACCATGAGTGTGGAGGGTGTTTACCCGTGGTGCGCAGAAACGTTGCGGTGAATGCCCACGTTGAAACAGCCAATCCGGACTCTCCATGTCACTCAAGTGCCCCCCCTTGATCAACACCGCCTGGCATCCCATCTCCAGCAACCCCTGCCCTTGAGCTTTCATCTCTCTTTCTGTCGTCGCCGCATTGCACGCCAACAGCGCCGCCGCCTCCGGCAGATTAGGGGTTATTAGTGACACGCGCGGCAACAGCGTCTCACGAATCGCTGCGACCGCTTCAGGCGCCAGTAACGGATCGCCGCTTTTTGCCAGCATCACCGTGTCCAGCACAATATAAGGGACAGCATAGCGTTGCAGGCGTTCAGCAACGGCTTCAACAATATCACTTTGCTCCAGCATACCGATCTTCGCGCTATCAATACGCACATCGCTCAATACAGAATCCAGTTGAGCCGCCACAAAGTCAGGTTCGATACGATAAACCGACTGCACACCCTGAGTATTTTGCGCCACCAGTGCAGTGATCACGCTGGTGCCATAGGCGCTCAGGGCAGAGAACGTTTTTAGATCGGCCTGGATCCCGGCTCCACCGCTGGGATCGGTGCCTGCTATCGTTAACGCATTTATTCGGAGTGCGTTCTCTTTTATAAGGCACATGTCTGAGCCTCCTGACGCAATAGCGCAAGCGCATCCAAAAATGCAGGTGTAAAACTGCCTGGCCCGTTGGACTGCGCGGCGGCACGCTCCCCTGCGTGCGCCATTACTGCACAGGCTGTCGCAACTTGAGACAATGCGTCTTCACCGCGGGCGCAGAATGCGGCAACGACGGCGGAGAGTGCACACCCGGTACCCACCACACGTGTAATCACCGGATGGCCACCGTTTATCGCCCAAACGCGCACACCGTCCGTGACGTAGTCCACCTCTCCCGTCACCGCCACCACGGTTGACCAGCGCGCCGCCAGTTCGCGAGCGGCCGGGATGGCAGTAAAGGAAGCGTCATGGCTGTCAACGCCTCGGCCCTGCGAAGCGACGCCAGACAGCGCGATAATTTCCGAAGCATTACCGCGAATCGCCGCCGGTTTGCAAGGCAGCAATTCGCGCACAAAATCGGTGCGAAAGCGCAACACGCCAACCGCGACAGGATCCAGCACCCAGGGTTTTCCCGCTTGATTAGCGTTATGTACAGCGGCCAACATCGCATCGGCACGCGTTGATTCTAAGGTGCCTACATTAATCAGAAGTGCATCGGCCAACGCAGCAAACTGCGCCGCCTCGCCCGGATCCACCACCATCGCCGGGGATGCCCCAAGCGCCAGCAACACATTGGCGGTAAAAGACTGGACCACATCGTTGGTCAGGCAATGGACTAACGGAGAAGCCGTTGAGAAATCGTGCAAAACTGCCGCCGCGTGGGCAGCAGAAAAATCGGTGGGCAGGTCGTTCATTATAACTCCCAACCGGCGTGCAAGAAGACGGTAGCCGATCGAAATACCGAGACTTCCCTACGCTGGCATTATCCAGATCAGGTGGTACGGGTATTTCTCAGCCTTCACAAAGAAGGGCACCCCGAGTCATCGCAACATCAATTTACTGTGGTACTGTCACAGCAAAACATATTCAGGATAATCATCAAACCAGAGAGTGTAAATTGATTTGTATTCACCTCCCGGCTTTGTTGAATAATAGTGATTCATGCTGTTTTTCCATGCCAGTTTTGGGGCTTTGTTGAATAAATAGATTTTATGCTGGCAGTCCAGTGAAACGACGGATCATCGCAACGCAAAATCATGCAGTTAGGCCTCATGAGAAAGCTGTACACCTGAGGGGACAAGCATTTTCTACCAAAACTGGCTTGGTA
>NZ_JAHWCO010000574.1:0-1489 GCF_020054415.1 Candidatus Symbiopectobacterium sp.
CAGTCAACGAGACCATGCGCATCAAGAGCAGAAAGTAACCTGTTGAAAATAATGTTAATCACACCCGATTTTGACCACCTATTAAAGCGGTTATATACGGTTTTCCACGGACCATATCGCTCAGGTAAATCACGCCATGGAGCACCTGAGCACAGAATCCAGAACATACCATTGATGATTTTACGATGTTCTACCCATGGACGTCCGGCACGTGGTATTGCTGGTTCAGCAGGAAGTAAAGACTGGATGATCATCCATTCTTCATCGGGAAGGTCGTAGCGAGACATAGTTAAATATACTGTATAAACATAATGTTACTATAACTCAGGCAATTAAGGGACACAGCCTAGTTTAATGGTATCCAAACCAAGTCCCGCGCCATCAAGGTGACGGGCAAAGTCAGCTTTAACACTCAGCACCCGATGCTGGCGCATTTTCGCTACCTGAACAGCATCGCGGGTGATGTGACCGCCAAGATGACAATTCCTAGTCCGAGCGTGTTCCATTTCAGTGGCGGACGCAAGGCTATCGACAGTCAGGTTTATCCAACGCTGGATACTTATTTCGACGATCTGGCGCAGACCTGGCACGATGCGATTCATGCTTTCTACGCCGCAGGCTGCCGCTATTTGCAACTGGATGATACCGTCTGGGCTTACCTGTGCTCAGACGATAAAAAACGCCAAATTCGCGAACGTGGTGAAGATCCTGAACAACTGGCCCGTATCTATGCTGATGTGCTGAATAAAGCATTGGCCGGTAAACCTGCTGACCTGACGATCGGTTTTCACGTATGTCGCGGCAACTTCCGCTCTACCTGGATTTCTGAAGGCGGGTACGAGCCGGTGGCATCTATCCTGTTTGGTGAAGTCAATGTGGATGAGTTTTTCCTTGAGTATGATAACGATGGCTCGGGCGGGTTCGAGCCGCTGCGTTTCATCAAACCGGGACACCAACAAGTGGTGCTGGGCCTGGTGACTACCAAAAACGGCGAGTTGGAAGAGCCGGCTTTACTGAAAGTGCGCATCGCGGAAGCTGCGAAATATGTCGATATCAAACAACTTTGCCTCAGCCCGCAGTGTGGTTTTGCTTCCACGGAAGAGGGTAATAGCCTGACGGAAGCACAACAGTGGGCCAAGTTGCGTCTGGTTGTGGATACCGCTGCCGCCGTGTGGGGCAAGTAACACACCCGCGCATAACACCGGGGACGCACACTACCCCGGTGTATCCTCGCCGTTTTGCCATGGTGTGTCCCAATCTGCAAATCCGTTCATTCCGTTTACCGCGTAATCCCCTGCCAATTGTCCCCTTTTGCAGCAAAAAGCGCTTCTTATGGTCGTTTATTCAATGAGTTGATGTAGCATCAAACGTAGTACTCGCGTTCGATGTAAGTACCGATGATCCTATCGTGTATTTCGGATGATTTTGAATATCCGAGCGTCTTGCGATTGAGCCGTTGCAATCGGTTACGCAGTGTCAGATGTGCACG
>NZ_JAHWCO010000423.1:0-1021 GCF_020054415.1 Candidatus Symbiopectobacterium sp.
ATTCAATGAGTTGATGTAGCATCAAACGTAGTACTCGCGTTCGATGTAAGTACCGATGATCCTATCGTGCATTTCGGATGATTTTGAATATCCGAGCGTCTTGCGATTGAACCGTTGCAATCGGTTACGCAGTGTCAGATATGCACACTCAATACGCTGTGTATACAGCTTTCTAACAATGTGTTTTACTTTTGGAAGTTCGTCGTTGTAAGCCCTGTAGCCATCCGTGTCTGCATGACTGACGACGGTAACGCTGATAGCCACTTTTGCCATAACCGTGTTTTCTCACAGGAGATGTCTGTTCACAAAACGGGCATCTTACATCAACTTTAGCCACTGTATTCCACATCCAAAACCGGACATTTCGCACTGCAATCAACATATTGAATACACGACCCAAAGCCTGAGTGCTGGCAAAAAACGCCACGCCAGTCAGTGATGATGAAATGGCGGAAAGCGGGCAACATTAATGAGCAATAGCGGACATTAAAAATGGCGAAAAACGGCCAATAATCTTGGCGTTGACAAACTCGAACACCTTCATGACACCAGTCGTGATAAGCGTGTTTGTGATCGCATCAAAGCCGTCCTACTGGCCTCCGAAGGCTGGAGCTCTGCGATGATTGCGCAAGCTCTGTGTCTGCACGAAACGACGGTAAACCAACATATCAACGATTACGTCAACACTCGCAAACTTAAACCTGAAAACGGTGGGTCTGCAAGTTGGCTTTGTGCTGAAAAGACTGCGTTCTTAATCAGCTAGTTATCTCAACATCTCTTCCATCATACCCACGACATCGTGGCTTATGTCGAACATCGCTGGGCTATCCGATTCAGTATTCCCGGCATGAACAACTGGTTGCACCGTCATGGTTTCTCCGGCTTTGTTGAATAAATAGATTTTATGCTGGCAGCACAGTGAAACGACGGATCCTCGCAACGTAAAATCATGCAGTTAGGCCTCATGAGAAAAGTTTACACCTGAGATGACAAGCATTTTCAACCAAAACTGGCATGGAAA
>NZ_JAHWCO010000505.1:0-1389 GCF_020054415.1 Candidatus Symbiopectobacterium sp.
ACTGCGTAACCGATTTCAACTGCTCAATCGCAAGACGCCCGGATATTCAAAATCATCCGAAATGCACGATAGGATCATCGGTACTTACATCGAACGCGAGTACTACGTTTGATGCTACATCAACTCATTGAATACACGACCTGTTCGCGTGTGTCTTGGATACGCGTTTTCATGGGTAAAACACGAGGTTGTTATGGGAATCTTGTCCTGGATTATCTTTGGGTTGATCGCGGGTATTTTGGCAAAATGGATCATGCTAGGCAAAGACGGTGGGGGTTTTATTATTACGGTATTGCTCGGCATCATTGGCGCGGTGGTGGGCGGTTATATCAGCACCTTCTTTGGGTTTGGCCGCGCGGATGGCTTCAATCTCGGCAGTTTTTGCGTTGTTGTGATTGGTGCTTTGGTGTTGCTGTTGGTGTACCGTAAGATTCGCGCGTAATCGTATAAGGTGGGATACGTTTCCCGCCTTTATCCCTGTAGATAAGACCACAGGGTGAGCCCCAGTAGCATCAGTCCACCACCGAGATTGATGGTGGTTTCCATCCTCTACATAGCGATTGTGCGTGCAGAGCGCGTCAGCAACTGTGTTGTGAGCAGTAACCACCCCCCCATGATGGCGACATGTACCGTTTCCAGCGTCATAAAGCTCATCACGCTCTGTGCCAGTGGCTGGCTATCACGCGCGGTGCCTGCAAACAGAGGTACTACCGTCACATACAGTAAAATAGCTTTGATATTGAGTACATTAGCAACGTAGGCGGCGCGAACCCCCAATGAACTGCAGGGTGCAGGGGAACGTGCAGAAGCGTGCCAGCCGCGCTGTATCAGGCGCAATGCCAGATAGACCAAATACCCGGTACCGAGCAGTGTGAGAACGCGCATCAGTGCGGGATAGCGTAGCAACAGCGCAGAGATCCCAATGCTTGCCAGCATGGCGTACGTATAAATGCCCAATGCGGTGCCGACAATAATATGTAGTACGCCACGTGAACCCTGTGTCACCGCATTATTGAGCGCCAGCGTCAAGCTGGCGCCGGGCGACAGTGCGATGGGTATCATGGTAGCGACAAATCCGATAACATCCATGCGGTTAGCCGAAAAAGGGATCTATCTGCTGATTGTAGCGAATAGAGGTATGAAAGGGTGTGACAGGAAGAGGGGATTTGGCGTTGAATAGCAAACACGGGCTGAGCCTGGGTAGGCGGTTAATGGGTAACAATCACATCCAGCGCACGTAGGTGCTCCGGGGCTTTGTTGAATAAATCAGAACTTGTAACGACTGCGCCCCATACGGGTCGATTGTTACGTGATGCGAATACTGTTCGGCATTCCTAATAGCGTGATCCGGTTAAGCGCTTTGACCATGGCCATGGCTTCACCCACCTG
>NZ_JAHWCO010000321.1:0-9136 GCF_020054415.1 Candidatus Symbiopectobacterium sp.
CCGTCGTTTCGCTGGGCTGCCAGCATAAAATCTATTTATTCAACAAAGCCAATTTTGTTTTGCCATGGAGACCTGATTTTGAAACAACTGTGGTGATCTGCTCCGATGATTACCCAAAAGTTCTATTTATTCAACAAAGCCGACTGACGACGGTAACGCTGATGGCCACTTTTGGCATAACCGTGTTTTTTCACAGGAGATGTCTGTTCACAAAACGGGCATCTTACATCAACTTTAGCCACTGTATTCCACATCCAAAACCGGACATTTCACACTGCAATCAACATATTGAATACACTACCCGCCTGCGTGGGAATGACATGCAAGATAAAAGAGGTTCCCACCTGCGCGGGAACGACGAGATTGAGATTTACTTTTTCTCTTCTTCTTCGTTAAGCACCTGACGCGCCCAACGTGGGTGGTGCTTACGCGCCCATTTGGCAGAAACTTTGCCTTCGATCATGCCCTTGATGGAACCACGTACCCAGAACGCCATGTACATATGAATCAGGATGGCGTGGATTAACACGATAGCTGCAGCCGCGTGAACCAGAATAGCGTAACGCACGATATCGATCGGGAACAGGTGGGAAAAGTAAGGCCGCCACATGATGATGCCGGTAATCAGCAACACCAGCGTCAACCCCATGATGCTCCAGAACATCATTTTCTGGCCCGGGTTGTATTTGCCCACATCCGCGACGTTATGTTCATTGCCTTTCAGAACCTCAACGATATTCAGGAACCAGGGAAGGTCGCGGCGTTTCGGAATATTATGGCTCACAAAACGGAAGAACATTGGCACCAAGCAAATGACGATCAAAATACCGAAGAACGGGTGCATGATGCGTCCCATCTGCGGCGTACCAAAGGTCTGCGTCAGCCATTGCAACGTTGGGAAAAACAGCGCAATCCCGGACAGCGCCACCAGGAAGAAGCTGATGACTACAATCCAGTGACAGATGCGGTCAACGAATTTAGTGCGCACAATCATTTTCTGCTTGCTCATTGCTTCTCCTCCTCGTCGTGGTCATGCTCCGTTTCTTCCGTGTTTGGTCCCACGCCAACATAGTGGAAAATCAAACCGGCAAAGGTAGCGACAAAGCCGAGCGTTGCCAGCGGTTTGAGGATACCTTTCCACAAGTTGACCGGGGTAGAGATCTGCGGATTGTCGGGCAGATTGTTGTAGAGCGACGGTTTATCAGCATGGTGCAGCACGTACATGACGTGAGTACCGCCCACCCCTTCTGGATCGTACAGACCCGCGTTGTTATAACCGCGTTTTTTCAGATGCGTGATGCGCTCTTCAGCCAGCAGCTTCATATCTTCCTTGGTTCCGAAATGAATGGCACCGGTCGGACAGGTTTTCACACAGGCTGGTTCCTGAACCGTGCTAACGCGATCCACACACAGGGTGCATTTATACACCCTGTTATCGTCTTTATTGAGCCGCGGAACGTTGAACGGGCAGCCAGCGATACAGTAACCGCAGCCGATGCAGTGCTCGGACTGGAAGTCGACTATGCCGTTCGCATACTGAATGATGGCACCGGCAGACGGACACGCTTTCAAACAGCCCGGATCGCTACAGTGCATGCAGCCATCTTTACGGATTAGCCACTCCAGACGATCGGCGCTTTCCACTTCGGAAAAGCGCACCACCGTCCAGGATTTGGCGCTCAGATCCATCGGGTTATCATACACCCCGTGGTTATGGCCCACTTCGTCACGGATGTCGTTCCACTCGGAGCAGGCTGCCTGACAGGCTTTACAGCCGATACAGGTGGTGACGTCAATCAGTTTGGCCACTTCACTTTTATCGTTTCTCACGTGCGGTGGCGGTGTCAGAATACTGGTAGCCGAACATTGAATAATATCTTGAGATTGCATTGACATAGCGCGCTACCTTACACCTTTTCCACATTCACCAAAAACGCCTTGAACTCTGGCGTTTGCGAGTTAGCGTCACCGACGCTGGGCGTGAGGGTATTTGCCAGGAAGCCTTTGCGCGTGGTGCCTTCAAAGCCCCAGTGACAAGGTATCCCGACGGTCTCAATCGCTTTACCGGCGACGGTCAAGGTCTTTATACGTTTGGTGACCACCGCTTTGGCTTTGATGTAGCCGCGCTGACAGGAAACCTTCACCTCATCCCCCGCTTTGATCCCTCTGCTCTGCGCCAGTTTTTCGCCAATTTCCACAAACTGCTCGGGTTGGATAATGGCGTTAATACGCGCATGCTTGGTCCAGTGACGGAACAGCTCGGTAATGGAGTAGGTGGTAGCGACATAAGGGAAATCGCTCGCCTTGCCCATGGTTTTTGCATCGCGGGCAAACAGTCGTGCCGCCGGGCTGGATACCACGGACGGGTGCAACGGATTGGTGTCGAGCGGAGTTTCCACCGGTTCGTAGTGTTCCGGGAACGGGCCATCGACCAGTTTATCTACCGAGAACAGACGCGCCACGCCTTCCGGCAACATGATAAACGGCATCGCGTCTTTGCCTGGCGGTACGGTAGAGGCGAAATCAGGCACATCGATGCCTTGCCATTTCTGGCCGTTCCACTCCAGCAGCTTGCGCTTGCTGTCCCACGGTTTTCCTTGAAGGTCAGCGGAGGCGCGGTTGTACAGGATGCGGCGGTTTTGCGGCCAGCACCAGGCCCAGCCCGGCGTTGCCCCCAGCCCGGCATCGCTGTTGTCGCGGTTCGCCATCTGGTTGCCTTTTTCCGTCCAGCTACCGGCGTAAATCCAGCAGAAGCTGGATGTGGTGCCGTCGTCGCGCAACTGCGAGAAGTCTGCCAGTTGCTGGCCTTTTTTCAGGATCAGCGCGCCCTTGTCGTCATAAATATCCGCCAGCGCCATACCGTTACTTTCGCGCGCAATTTCTTCCGGCGTTGGGTCTTCCAGGTCCTGATAGTTCCAGTTGATGTTCATCAACGGTTCAGGGCATACGCCGCCTTCTTCGCGATACAGTTCGCGCAGGCGCATCAGCAGTTTGCCGAGGATCTTCCCGTCGTGCAGCGCCTCTGCCGGGGGCTCTGCCGCTGCACAGTGCCATTGCAACCAACGGCCGGAGTTGGCGATGGAGCCGTTTTCTTCCGCGAAGCAACTGGAAGGCAAACGGAACACTTCAGTCTGGATGGAGGCACTATCGACATCGTTAAATTCGCCGTGGTTCTGCCAGAAGGTGGAGGTCTCGGTCGCAAGCGGATCGATAACTACCATGTACTTCAATTTGGAGAGCGCTTCCGTCGCTTTGTTCTTGTTGGAGAACGCCGCCAGCGGGTTGAAGCCTTGCACGATATAGCCGTGCATCTTACCTTCAACCATCAACTCGGTTTGCACCATCACGTCGTAGCTGCGATCCCACTTCGGTAGCCATTCATAGCCCCACTGATTGTCTGCTTGCGCGTGGTCGCCATAGAAGCTCTTCATCATGCTGATAAAGAATTTTGGCGTATTCTTCCAGTAGTTGACTTGGTCCGGCAGCAGTGCATCCGGCGTGATCTGCTTGAGGTAGGTTTTCAGGTCAGCTTGCTTTTCCGACGGCAGAGGCATGTAGCCCGGCAGGTTAAGGCTGAGCAGCCCCAGGTCGGTATAGCCCTGAATATTGGAGTGACCGCGCAGGGCGTTGACGCCGCCACCGGCCATGCCGATGTTGCCAAGCAGCAACTGGATCATGGCTGCGGCCCGGATAATCTGTGCGCCGCTGGTGTGGTGTGTCCAACCCAGCGCGTACATGAAGGTCGCTGTTTTATCGGGAACGCTGGTTTCTGCCAGAGAGCGGCAGATCTCTTCGTAATGATGCGCAGGCGTACCGCACAGTGAAACCACCATTTCAGGCGTGTAGCGAGCAACATGCGCTTTCAGCAGGTTCCAAACACAGCGCGGGTGTGTCAGCGTCATATCGCGTTTGGCAAAGCCGTTGGCGTCCAGTTCGTAGTTCCAACTGGTCTTGTCGTACTGGCTGGCATCCGCATTATAGCCGCTGAACAGGCCTTCATCGAACCCGAAGTCCTCGCGCACGATCAGGCTGGCGCTGGTGTAAGACTTCACATATTCGTGATGAATTTTATCATGGGTGATCAGGTAGTTGATAATCCCCAGCAGGAACGCAGCATCGGAACCTGCCCGGATCGGGGCATAGAGGTCGGCTACGGCGGCGGAGCGGTTAAAGCGCGGGTCAACCACGATCAGTTTGGCGTCGTTATGGGTTTTCGCTTCGACCGCCCATTTAAAACCAACCGGGTGGGCTTCTGCGGCGTTACCGCCCATCACGATAATCAGGTTGGCGTTTTTGATATCCACCCAGTTATTGGTCATGGCACCGCGACCAAACGTGGGCGCGAGTGCGGCAACGGTCGGGCCATGGCACAGGCGTGCCTGGCAGTCGATAGCGATCATACCCAGTGAGCGGGCAAATTTCTGATCGAGGATACCGGTTTCATTGCTGGCGGCAGAAGAGCAGAGCATGCCGGTGGTCAACCAACGGTTAACTACAGTGCCCTTGGCGTTGAAGCGTTCAAAGTTGGCATCACGGTCTGCCTTCATCAGGCGTGCAATACGATCAATGGCATCATCCCAGCTAATGCGCTGCCATTTGTTGGAGCCTGGCGCGCGATACTCGGGATGCTTCAAACGTCCTTCGCTGTGGATGTAGTCAACCAGCCCTGCGCCTTTCGGACACAGCGAGCCACGGCTGACCGGATGATCCGGATCCCCCTCGATATGGTAAATGGCAGGTTTAGCGTTTTTCGCGCCATCACCTAGGCTGTACATCAACACACCGCACCCGACGGAGCAGTAGGTGCAGTTGTTACGCGTTTCCTTGGCGCGCAGTAATTTGTACTGACGCACCGATGCCATTGCTTCTGTGGGGGCAAAGCACAGTGCTGTGAGGGTGGTGCCAGCCATCCCTCCTGCACAAACTTTAAAGAAACCTCTTCGATTGATTTGCATTAGTTTCCCTATGTGATTGTTTGTTTCTTGTTGCAGGCAATTTAACAACACTCACGATAGGGGTTTTGCGCGAAATCAAAATTTAAGTATTTAAAACACCTTTTTATTCCTTTAACGGTATGTTTTTATGGCGATATATAATTAATTATATATCGTTTGGTTTCAGTTTTGTAATCTAATGGTTGTTTTTTCGCTGTAAAAATAGCCAAAGTGACAAAAAATCGCCGTACAAAAAAGACACAATTGAGCAACAGGAAATGGGGGGGAATGCTACGTCTGTGAGATGTTTTGCCGCAAATAAAGGGCGATAAAAAAGCCGTCCGGAGACGGTTTGATGGATTATTTCACTTGCATTCCCGGCTGAGCACCGCTATCCGGGCTGAGCAGGAAAACATCCTTGCCGCCAGGGCCTGCGGCCATCACCATACCTTTCGACACGCCGAATCGCATTTTACTTGGGGCCAGGTTGGCGACCATGATGGTCAAACGGCCTTCCAGCGCTTTCGGATCGGGGTAAGCCGTGCGGATGCCGGAGAAAATCTGGCGCGTTTCACCGCCGAGATCCAGTGTCAATCGCAGCAGCTTGTCAGAGCCCTCCACGAAATCTGCCTGTTTGATCAGCGCAATGCGCATATCCACTTTGGCAAAATCGTCAAAAGAGATGGTGTCCTGAATGTGATCGCCAGCCAGCGGACCGGTCACGACCTTCTTGGCACTCATGTCCTCTTTGGAAGCATCAACCATCGCATTGACCTTGTCGAGATCGATACGGTTGAACAACGCTTTGAACGCTTTCACGTCGTGACTCAGCAGCGGTTGTGCTACCGCATCCCAGGTCAACGTAGTGTTGAGGAACGCTTCGGCGCACTCGGCCAGCGACGGCAATACCGGTTTCAGGTAGGTCATCAGCACGCGGAACAGGTTGATGCCCATGGAGCAAATCGCCTGCAAATCCGCATCGCGGCCTTCTTCTTTTGCCACTACCCACGGGGCTTGTTCGTCCACATAGCGGTTGGCGATGTCGGCCAGCGCCATGATCTCGCGGATGGCTTTGCCGGATTCGCGGTTGGCGTAGGCTTCGGCAATACTGTCAGCCGCATTGGCGAAGGTGGTATAAAGCTCGGCATAATCCAAGGTTTCCGCCAGTTTTCCGCCAAAACGCTTATTGATGAAACCGGCATTACGTGACGCGAGGTTAACCACTTTGTTAACGATATCGGCATTCACGCGCTGCACGAAATCTTCCAGATTGAGGTCGATATCGTCAATGCGTGACGACATCTTGGCCGCGTAGTAATAACGCAGGCAATCGGCATCCAGATGTTGCAGATAGGTCTCGGCCTTGATAAAGGTGCCGCGCGATTTGGACATCTTGGCACCGTTTACCGTCACATAGCCGTGCACAAACAGGTTGGTCGGCTTACGGAAACCGCTACCTTCTAACATGGCAGGCCAGAACAGGCTATGGAAATAGACGATATCTTTGCCGATGAAATGGTACAGCTCAGCACTGCTCTCTTTACGCCAGAACTCATCAAAATCGATATCACCGCGTTTGTCGCACAGGTTTTTAAACGACCCCATGTAACCGATCGGCGCATCCAGCCAGACGTAGAAATATTTGCCCGGGGCATCCGGCACTTCGAAACCGAAGTAGGGCGCATCGCGGGTGATATCCCACTGTTGCAGGCCGGCATCAAACCACTCTTGCATCTTGTTGGCGACCTGCTCCTGCAACGCACCGGAACGCGTCCAGGCTTGCAGCATTTCGCTGAATGCGGGCAAATCAAAGAAGAAGTGCTCCGACTCGCGCATCACCGGTGTCGCACCGGAAACCGCCGATTTCGGGTCGATCAGTTCCGTCGGGCTATAAGTCGCGCCGCACACTTCGCAGTTGTCACCATACTGATCGGCCGCTTTACATTTCGGGCAGGTGCCTTTGACGAAACGGTCAGGCAAGAACATGCCTTTTTCCGGATCGTAGAGCTGAGAAATGGTGCGGTTCTTGATAAAACCGTTCTCTTTCAAACGACCATAGATAAGACCGGACAACCCCCGGTTCTCTTCACTGTGGGTGGAGTGATAATTGTCGTAGCTAATCTGAAAGCCAGCGAAATCCCGCCGATGTTCCTGACTCACGTCCGCAATCATCTGCTCCGGTGCCACACCCATCTGCTGTGCTTTCAACATGATTGGCGTACCGTGGGCGTCATCCGCACAGATAAAGTGAACCTGGTGACCGCGCATTCGCTGATAACGGACCCAGATATCAGCCTGGATATGCTCCAGCATGTGGCCGAGGTGGATTGATCCGTTAGCATAAGGCAACGCGCAGGTTACCAATATTTTCTTAGCGACTTGAGTCATAGTAGGGAACTTACTTTCTTTCATTATGACGAGAGGGAATCCCGATGTTAACCGATAGGCCCTTGTGGCGTAAACCTCTGTAAGCGGAAAACCCTGTCAAACGCGGACAATGCGGCGTTCTCGTTTCCCGGGGCGATTTTTTCACTGAGGTCAACGATCGTGGCGGGGCATTCTGTTATGCTGTGGCTGTTTTTCCACAAAATAATGAGAACGATAAGGAACCGGGATGAACGCAACAATCCCTGAGCAGACCCCCGATACGCTGAAGGCACTGGTGACCGGTGTCCTCTCCACGTTTAAGTACCCGACGCTGAAAAATAACCTGACAACGCTCAATGCCTTGAATCACTGTGCTTTGCTGAATGAGGTGCTGCGCATCGAACTGGTGATGCCATTTGCCTGGTTGAGTGGGTTGGACGTATTAAAAGAAACCGTCAGCCCAGAGTTGATGCGTTTAACCGGCGCCAAGGATGTGGAATGGCGCCTGACACACAGTATTGCCACGCTGCGCCGTGTTAACAATCAGGCGGGTGTCAAAGGTGTTAAAAACATTATTGCCGTTAGCTCTGGCAAGGGGGGCGTAGGGAAATCCAGCACCGCGGTGAACATGGCGTTGGCGCTGGCCGCAGAGGGAGCGTCGGTGGGTATTCTCGATGCCGACATCTATGGCCCTTCCATTCCGACCATGTTAGGCACTGCCAGCGAGCGCCCGACCTCTCCGGATGGTCAGCACATGGCACCGATCATGGCTTATGGTCTGGCAACCAACTCTATCGGTTATCTGGTGACGGATGATAATGCGATGGTGTGGCGTGGCCCGATGGCGAGTAAAGCGCTGTTGCAACTGCTGCAAGATACGCTCTGGCCGGATATCGATTATCTGGTGTTAGATATGCCTCCGGGCACCGGGGATATCCAGTTGACGCTGGCGCAAAATGTGCCAGTGACGGGCGCAGTGGTGGTGACGACGCCGCAAGATATCGCGTTGGTGGATGCCATGAAGGGCATCACCATGTTCGAGAAAGTCAGCGTACCGGTGTTGGGTATCGTCGAGAACATGAGCGTGCATATTTGCAGCAACTGTGGTCATCTGGAGCCGATTTTTGGCACCGGCGGCGCGCAGAAACTGGCGGAGAAATACAACTGTGCCCTGTTGGGGCAACTGCCGCTGCATATCTCTCTGCGTGAGGATCTCGATCGCGGTGAACCCACCGTTGCCAGCAAGCCAGACAGCGAGTTCACCTCACTGTATCGCGAACTGGCCGGACAGGTGGCTGCACAGCTTTACTGGCAGGGTGAAGTCGTTCCGACCGAGATTTCGTTCCGCACGGTGTAACCGATTTTATGCATGGTCAATAGGGTTCCCGCATTGGCGGGAACTGCCTTTAGATCAACCCGCATGTCCACCTGGCGGATTCTCGTGTTGATGTGCTACGCGCACATTATCAGCGTTTCCGGCGTTATGTCGGGACTTCTACAGCTCATTTAAACCAAGAGCCAATCAAAACGCGCTGTGAGTATCTCAGGTGCGATACCTTTGATAGATTTTCGATCCAACGAGCCGACTGATGTTGAGGGATAGCGCGATGACGATAATCTTAAGATGGCTCATTTTCACACTGCCAGTTGCCACTCTCCTAGCATGTGCGCCTTATAATTACGAGGCGCATCAGAACAAAATCTATGGTCACCCCCATTTTTGCAACACTGATTTTTGACTAATGGTGGGCTTGCTTCAATCTATCCGGCGTCTCTGTGGGCGAGATGCCCGCGCCTCGATGAGTTCCGCGCCTGGTGAACCTGAAAAGGCCCTC
>NZ_JAHWCO010000390.1:0-1935 GCF_020054415.1 Candidatus Symbiopectobacterium sp.
CAGGTGGGTGAAGCCATGGCCATGGTCAAAGCGCTTAACCGGATCACGCTATTAGGAATGCCGAACAGTATTCGCATCACGTAACAATCGACCCGTATGGGGCGCAGTCGTCACAAGTTCTGATTTATTCAACAAAGCCTTACGCAGTGTCAGATGTACACACTCAATACGCTGTGTATACAGCTTGCTAACAATGTTTTTTACTTTTGGAAGTTCGTCGTTGTAAGCCCTGTAGCCATCCGTGTTTGCATGACTGACGACGGTAACGCTGATAGCCACTTTTGCCATAACCGTGTTTTTTCACAGGATATGTCTGTTCACAAAACGGGCATCTTACATCAACTTTAGCCACTGTATTCCACATCAAAAACCGGACATTTCACACTGCAATCAACATATTGAATACACGACCGGTAAAACGGTTGTGTTGCTATTTGTCTTTCCAACCTGTTAATGGAATTGAAAATGAATAACCCAATGAAGGTACTGTTTACTGCTGCTTTATTTGCCTTGCACGTTGCTGCCTTTGCCCATATCGGGGCGGATGATGGCGCCCACCATGTTACTGGCTTTGTGCAAGGGTTTATCCACCCTCTTATCGGCCTCGATCACTTGTTTGCCATGACGCTGCTCGGTGTGTGGAGCTCCATGAATACCCAAAAATGGTGGCTGGCACCGATCTCCTTTGCCAGCCTCCTGCTGGTGGGCGCACTGATTGGGATGGCGGGGCTGGTTGTGCCAGCGACCGAACATATTTCTGCTGCCTCGCTGCTGGTTCTGGGGCTGATGGTGGCGATGCAACTGAAACTGTCAACCGCCACCGGCGCTGTGCTGGTTGGCTCTTTTGCCCTGTTTCATGGGCTGGCGTTAGGCTACGCCATGCTGGCGGCGAAACGCAGCGTGTGGTGGCCGCGCGTTATTGGCGCGGGCTCTGCGCTGCTTGGCGTAGGGTTGTTGAGTGGCTTCTTTGCCTGAGTGTTTTTCTTGATGACGGCTCAGATTCCCACCGTCTGATGCGGTGGGATATCGGATTTTACAACACGGGCTAACCCAGTGACTGTTATGGTGTAATTCACTGAATTTCAAATAATATAACCATGTTGCCAGCAGTGACTTCCGAATCTATCGCTCTGTTAGCCCTTTATTCCCGCGATCGGCAGCACGCTGCCTTGACGCCCGCCTCAGTGATGAATCAAACCCACCTCAGGCCGCATGGACACTTAGTTTATCGTTTTCAGGATCGGTTTTTCTGGTGTGAGCATGATGATGTTTCCTCGCTACGTAGTCGGGTGAGTTATATCAATACGCTGATTAATCATATCCGGCAGACGATACACAACCGGGCTCAACCGCTGACGCTGATTTCGCTTGGCGCAGTTGGGTTGCTGATGGATTCCTTTATTCATGTGCAGTTGCAAGGCAATGGGTATCAGGACATCAACTGGCGGGTGATCGATGTAGAATACGGACCAGATGGAACTCAACGCTGTCTTTCACACCGCGATAGTCTTGATGCCTTTATCGCGTTAACGAAGGAAAAACTGGCTGTTTACGGTTCGGACCAACGCTATTTTAATACTTTTATGGATGGGAACGGTGCAACGAATGACAGAGGCCGCGGTGCTACCGTGCTGCTGGGCATTGATCCGCCTACTTCATCGTCACAGGCTTTAGGCATGGCGTGCTTCGATCCGCAAAGCATGTCGGTCAAGGGTCGCACCGTTGAGGATATCACCGACGCCAATCGTCTCTATTTGATCGCCTGCGACCCTGAATTGTATTAGTCGCAACTAGATCTGACACTGGACCTTGAAAGGTTGAGAGTTACCGGTTTTGATATGGGTGTCTGATCCTTAAACAAAACGCGAGGTAACTCTCATGCTTCATACTAACAATCCCATTATCAAACACAAAGCCGGCCTGCTCAATCTCGCC
>NZ_JAHWCO010000653.1:0-2569 GCF_020054415.1 Candidatus Symbiopectobacterium sp.
CAGGTGGGTGAAGCCATGGCCATGGTCAAAGCGCTTAACCGGATCACGCTATTAGGAATGCCGAACAGTATTCGCATCACGTAACAATCGACCCGTATGGGGCGCAGTCGTCACAAGTTCTGATTTATTCAACAAAGCCGTCCCGCTGAGTAAAATAGTGGGAAAAGTGATATTTTTGAACCGGATCAAATCTGCCCGTGCAGATCGTTACCCGTGAGGAAAAGCATCATGACAAACGCGATAAATAAATGTTCTGCTGAAGAAACCGCCGCTTGCTGCTGCGTGGATGTCGGTACTGTAATGGAAAACACTGACTGCACTGCATCTTACAGCAAAGTATTTGCTGACAGTGAAGCCGCGCAGGCCACGCTGATGGCGCTGACGGAAAAAGCCCGTGCAGTAGAATCTGAGCCGTGCCAGATCGACAGTCGTTTTGCTGACGTGAACGGTGGCGTACAGTTGGATATCGATTTCACGTTCAGTTGCCAGGCTGAAACGCTGATTTTCCAATTGGGATTGCGTTAAGCCTCCTGGTGATAACGTGCGGTGCAGCGCGCCGCACGTTGTGCTCGTCCCCTTTTCTTGTCCCCACTCTTCGTCTTGCCATCCCCTTTCAGATTTCACCTCCGGTTACAGACAGCGCGCACTCGCATTTTGTAGTAAACGGGTTTGCTTAATGTAATGCTCTGGTTAACACTCTATTCAGGTCTGACCTGTTAGAACATATACTTAATTCTCTGTTTACAGGAGTGTTTGTGAGCGAAGTGTTACCCCTGATAACCCGGAGCGGCGAACGTGTCGCGATCGTCAGTGGATTGCGCACGCCTTTCGCTCGTCAAGCGACCGCGTATCGCGGTATTCCCGCCATGGATTTAGGCAAAATGGTGGTGAGCGAACTGCTGATACGGTATGGCATCGATCCCAAGTGGGTCTATCTGCTGGTGTTTGGTCAGGTAGTACAAATGCCGGCTGCGCCCAATATTGCGCGCGAAATTGTGCTGGGCACCGGGATGTGTGTGCATACCGATGCCTACACCGTTTCCCGCGCTTGCGCCACCCGCTTTCAGTCCGTAGTCAACGTGGCCGAAAGCATTATGGCGGGCACTGCGCACGTGGGAATTGCGGGCGGAGCCGACACGTTCTCACTGCAGCCGATCGGTGTAACCAAAAATCTGGCGATGACGCTGCTGTATCTCAGTAAAGCTCGCACGTTGGGGAAACTGCTCAAATTGCTGTCGCGCTTGCGTCCTCGCGATCTGCTGCCGGTCTCGCCGCCGGTTACCGAGTACTCCACCGGGCTGCGTATGGGCGATACCGCAGAGCAAATGGCAAAAACCTACGGCATTTCCCGCGCCGACCAGGATGCTTTTGCGCATCGTTCGCACCGGCTGGCGGCGAAAACCTGGCAACAAGGCTTGCTGCACCAAGAGGTGATGACCGCTTACGTGCCTCCGTACCGCCAAACGCTCAAAGAGGATAACAACGTGCGTCATGACTCTACGCTGGAGCATTACACCCGTTTATCGCCCGCGTTTGATCGTCTGCACGGTTCTGTCACCGCAGCCAACAGTTCTCCGCTCACCGACGGCGCCGCTGCTGTACTCTTAATGAGTGAAGGTAAGGCGCACAGCCTCGGGTTAACCCCGCTGGGCTATCTGAAGAGTTATGCGTTTACTGCCATTGGTGTGCAGCAAGATATGCTGTTGGGACCGGCGTGTGCCACGCCGCTGGCGTTGGATCGCGCGGGTCTTAGCCTCGGCGATCTTACGTTGATTGATATGCACGAAGCGTTTGCAGCACAGACGCTGGCAAACGTCAAACTGTTCGCCAGCGCTGATTTTGCAAGGGATAAATTGGGGCGCACCTCGGCATTGGGAGACGTGGACATGGATAAATTCAACGTGCTGGGCGGTTCGATTGCTTACGGTCATCCGTTTGTTGCTACGGGTGCCAGAATGATTACGCAGACCCTGCATGAGTTGCAGCGGCGCGGCGGCGGGTTTGGGCTGGCGTTGGCATGCGATTATCGTGTCTGCTCTCTGGATGACAAAACGGTACTTGGATTACCTGAAGTGCAGTTGGGCCTATTGCCGTGATCGGGTGGGACTCAGCGTTTGCCTAGGTTGATTGACGTCGATCGCGCGCCGGATTTGATCTTGACAGGTCGCTCGGTAAAAGCGCGGCAGGTGCTCAAGCTGGGGATGATCGATGATGCCGTTCCCAACAGTATCTTGCTGGAAACGGCGGCAGCCGATGCTGCCTTGGCGCACGCGTCTGGTGAACAGTTGGCCAGTGCGTCACGTGTTATTTAAAGTGGTGAAGCAGAAGACGCGCGCCAAAACTAAGGGTAACTATCCCGCGGCCGATCGCATTATTCAGGTGGTACGGCGGGGTATGGATAAAGGGCTGGCAGAAGGATACAAACGGCTTTGTTGAATAATAGGTAATCATGCTGTTTTTCCATGCCAGTTTTGGTTGAAAATGCTTGTCATCTCAGGTGTACACTTTTCTCATGAGGCCTAACTGCATGATTTTACGTTGCGAGGATCTGTCGTTTCACTGGGCTGCC
>NZ_JAHWCO010000361.1:0-10017 GCF_020054415.1 Candidatus Symbiopectobacterium sp.
ATCAACGATATCGAGCATACGAAAACGAAGGCGATGTCTCCGCAGACGAACGGCATCTGCGAGCGCTTCCATAAAACCATTTTGCAGGATTTTTATCAGGTTACGTTCCGCAAGAAGTTATATGGAGACCTGGAAAGCCTGTAGGTAGATCTGGACAACTGGTTGTGGCATTACAATAATGAGCGAACTCATCAGGGAAAAATGTGCTGCGGGCGTACGCCGATGGCCACTTTACTCGATGGAAAACGGATCTGCGCAGAAAAGAATCTGAACCAGATGTAATCTGACAGACACCTGTATAAATAATCGGTAACCGTCAGATAAGGTCTGAGCTAGTACACATGAGGACGTGCGTGTTGCGCTGGCGAAATTGCGTGAACCGATCGATATTGTGTTTTACTGCCGAGGGACCACGCGCAAGCAGGCGGGCAGCAAGCAGACGTTTCGCTTTGTGGATTATACGCTGGTGGTCGACAGTGCCGCGCGGGTCAAGGCGCTGGGCGCTACACACCTGCTCACGGTGAGTGCGATGAGTGCCAGTGCTACGTCACCGTTTTTCTATTCACGTATCAAAGGTGAGATGGAGGTGGCGTTGCGCCAGCAAGGCTGGCGACATTTGACACTGGTACGCCCTTCACTGCTGTTGCGCGAACGGACAACGCGATGGCCGCTGGAGCACTTTTCCGCACCGCTGCTCAAGTGGATGCCTGATAACTGGCGAGCGATTGAAGGAAAAGCCGTGGCCCGTGTACTGATGAATCACGCCTTTTCACCCTAACCAAAAGCCAGTGTGACGGTGCTCGAGGCCGAGGAACTACGCGCTTGGGGCAGCCCGCCGCTTGCGCCGGAGCTACACGGTTAAGTCTGCGGCTGTCATCGCAAACGATGGACAACCTGATTGCTGCTGCCGCGCCAGATTAACGCAGGATCTTTGAGATCCTGTACAAATTTACCGTCTACCAGTACGTTGATAAGTGCCACAACCTGTTGTTGTGCGGGCGTAAGCTCAGAGAGCAGGTAGCCTGTCCACATCCAGATGTCTTTTCCGGGGCATTCGGCATGAATGCGTTCCACCAAACGTAGCACATCCGGTACGTTTTGCGGATGGAGCGGATCGCCACCGGAGAGCGTCAAGCCTTGGCGCGGAATCTGCGTATCCTGCAAATCGGCAATAATCTGGTCTTCCAGCGCCTGAGTAAAGGGCTGGCCGGAATTGAGCCGCCAGGTTCTTTTATTATAGCAACCTGGACATTGATGTACGCAGCCGGAAACAAACAGCGTACAGCGCGTGCCGGGCCCGTTGACCACGTCAACCGGGTAGTACTGATGATAATTCATGGTATGGCATTGTTTGCTGGATAATGGTTTTCTGAGTAATGGTTTACGAAGCAGAGATATCCGGCGTCCGTTGACGCCGGTAAACGTGCAAAGCTGGCCGCATCCTTGCGACCATCAGGCACGGCGCGGGCTGTTTAGCCCAGTTGAACATTGCCGAGGTGCTTGATCCGACGTTTGACCTCTTCCTGCTTCCCGGCATTAAACGGACGTGCATCCGGGCTGCCCAGATAGCCACATACCCGACGCGTCACAGATACGCGTGCGGAGTCGTGATTGCCACATTTCGGGCAGGTGAAGCCTTTGCTGGTGCACTCAAACTCACCGGTGAAGCCACACTCATAGCACTCATCGATCGGTGTATTGGTGCCGTAATAGGGTACACGGATATAACTGTAATCCCAGACGCCTTCCAGCGCTTTAAGGTTATGTTGCAGGTTCGGATACTCGCCGTAGCAAATGAAGCCTCCGTTTGCCAGCGGTGGGTAGGGCAGTTCAAAGTCGATTTTCTGGTAAGGATTCACCTTCTTCTCCACGTCCAAGTGGAAGCTGTTGGTGTAGTAACCTTTATCGGTCACGCCTGGTACCACGCCGAATTCAGCGGTGTCGATACGGCAAAAACGGTCACACAGGTTTTCACTCGGCGTACTGTAAAGGCTGAAACCGTAGCCGGTTTCTTCTTTCCACTGATCGGTCGCGGCTTTCAGGCGTGCGACGATGGCGACCGCCTTTTCACGCAGTTGCTCATTGTCGAACACGTGTGTCTGGTTGCCAAATAGCGCGTTAATGGTCTCATGAACCCCAATATAGCCCAATGAGATCGATGCCCGACCGTTTTTGAAGATCTCAGCAACGTTGTCGTCCGCTTTCAGGCGTACACCACAGGCGCCTTCCATATACAGGATTGGAGCGATACGGGCTTTGACGTTTTCCAAGCGTGCGATGCGCGTCATCAACGCTTTTTTCGCCAGTTGCAGACGATTATCCAACAGGTTCCAGAAACGCCCTTCGTTATGTTCCGCTTCCAGCGCGATTCGCGGAAGGTTGAGGCTGACTACCCCGAGGTTGTTGCGACCATCGTGGATCTGCTTGCCCTCTTCCTCATACACGCCAAGGAAACTGCGGCAGCCCATAGGCGTCTTAAACGAGCCGGTAACCTTAACCACCTGATCGTAATTGAGGATATCCGGGTACATCCGCTTGCTGGCGCAATCCAGTGCCAGTTGCTTGATGTCATAGTTCGGATCGGCAGCCTTGTGATTGACACCGTCGCGGATAGCGAACACCAGTTTGGGGAACACTGCGGTTTTACGGTTTTTACCCAGACCGGCAATGCGGTTGCGCAGGATGGATTGCTGAATCAGACGCGATTCCCAAATGGTGCCGAGACCGAAACCAAAGGTGACAAACGGTGTCTGACCATTAGCGGTGTGCAGCGTATTTACTTCATATTCCAGCGACTGGAAGGCGTCGTAGCACTCTTTTTCGGTACGAGACAGTGCATAGGCGTCCGCATTGGGAATGTGCCACTCATCAGCAGCTTCCCGGTGCTTTTTATGGCTGGCGGTGACGAACGGTGCCAGAATTTCATCGATACGGTTAATGGTGGTGCCGCCGTAGATGTGGCTTGCCACCTGCGCGATGATTTGGGCCGTCACTGCTGTCGCGGTTGAGATGGATTTTGGTGGCTCAATCTCCGCGTTACCCATCTTGAACCCCTTGGTCAACATGCCTTCAAGGTCGATCAGCATACAGTTGAACATCGGGAAGAACGGGGAGTAGTCCAGATCGTGGTAGTGAATTTCACCGCGTTCATGAGCAAGCACCACGTCACGTGGCAGGATATGTTGCTTGGCGTAGTGCTTGGCAACGATACCGGCCAGCAGGTCGCGCTGGGTAGGGATTACTTTACTGTCTTTGTTGGCGTTCTCGTTGAGCAGGGCCATGTTGCTCTGTTCAACCAGACCACGAATTTCCTGATTCAAACGGCCGCGTTGTTCGCGGGCGACATCACGATCGTGACGGTACTCAATGTAGGTACGTGCAAGCTGCTTATACTGGCCAGACATCAGCAGGTTTTCAACGGCGTTCTGGATATCACGGATATCCACACGTGCTTTCCCTTGCATTTGTTGAGCGACCGCACAGGCCACGGTTGCACAGTAATCTGTATCATCAACTCCTGCTGCATGCGCAGCACGTTCGACCGCGTGCTTGATGAGCATCTCATCAAAAGGCACCTGGCAACCGTCCCGTTTAATCACTACTGGTTTCAACGTTCGTTCCTCAGAGTTGTCCACAAGCGGAATCCGCAGCGGACAAGGGCTGCGGGGGGTTGTGGATGATATTGTGGATAAGTACTACATGTAGTGTCTGTATTTATGATAGACACTATATGTAGTTTTTGGTGAAAAGAAATTCGTGATTTATTGACCTAGAACAAAGAATTTCGAGCAGCGTAGAAAGGGTGTGCAATGGCGTTGTACAAAATAAAAATAATGTATTGATTTGATTAGTAGTTTTTTATCTCTGCGCCATAATGTAAATTACGAACAAAAAAGCATAATAAACGTAGGGAAATAACAATAAGCGAGGCAATAATATTGCTGGGTGTGTCCGTGTTTTCCGGTGAATCACGACGAGGGGCGCTCCGGCGGCTTACGCCGCTACGACCCCATCGCCGCACTTCACCTAACAACGCACTTTGTCATCAGTCTGACGGGGCGATGGTATCGCCCCGAGTGCGCTTAGCGGCGTACCGCGATGGCTTCGATTTCGATCTTCACATCTTTTGGCAGACGCGCCACTTCCACACAGGAGCGCGCCGGAAACGGTGCCTGATGCTGAGTAAAGAAGGCTTCGTAAGTCGCGTTAACGGTGGCAAAGTCTTGCAGGTCTTTCACAAATACCGTGGTTTTCACGATGTCGGCGACTTTCAGGCCCGCCGCTTCCACAATGGCCTGTACGTTTTCAAGAGACTGACGCGTTTGTGCGACGATGTCCTCGGCAATCAGGCCGCTTTTCGGGTTTACTGGGATCTGACCGGAAGTGATGATCATGCTGCACAGATCGACACCTTGTACATAAGGGCCGATAGCGGCTGGGGCGTGTTCCGTGCTGATGCTACGTGACATGGCTTCTCCTGGATTTCGAAGTGGCTATTTTCGAAGGGACAATTCCCGCCGGGCCTGCGCCGGGCGGGGTACAACCTACCATTATTCAGAAAAGCGCGGCGCAGGCAATGGCATTGATGACCCTGCACACGTCGCACAACGGATTAGCGGTCAGCCAGCACGGCCTGACGTTCAAACTCTTTCTCGCAGTATTTGCACTTAAGGTGCGCATCGCCATCGCGTTGCTTGACGCTGAACGACGAGGTGACTGGTTCACTGCGGCTGATACAGTTACTATTCGGGCAGGTTAGCACGCCATCAATACGTTCCGGCAGGCTGGGCACCAGCTTGCGTACCACCGCGTAGTCATCAATCTGGTTAACGGTGGCCTGCGGGGCGTAGATCGCCAACTGGTTAGCCTGCTGTTCTGTCAGGAAGATGTTCTCTATCTTGATCAGATCCTTGCGTCCCAGATGATTGGAAGGCAGGTTCAGCCCGATGGTGATGCGCTGGTCGGTGGAGGTCAGTTTGAACAGCGTCAGCAGCTTGAAGCCAACCTGCGCTGGGATATGGTCGATAACGGTGCCGCGTTTGATGGCTTCAACCTGTAATTTGTTATCCTGAGTCATGATGCTTTCCCCTCTCACAGAACCAGTTCGCGATTTAATACCAGCGCCAGCAGTGCCTGACGTGCAAAGATGCCGTTGCCTGCCTGTTGGAAGTAATAGGCGTAAGGCGTGCTGTCTACATCCGTCGTTATCTCATCCACGCGCGGCAGCGGATGCAGCACTTTCAGGTTGTCGCGGGCAGCGTTCAGATCGGCCGCGCGCAGCACAAACAGTGATTTGATATTGATGTACTCGGATGGGTCCAGCCGCTCTTTCTGTACGCGCGTCATGTACAGAATATCCAGCTCCGACACCACCTCTTCAATGCTGGTGTGCAGGCTATAGGTGATGTTTTTCTCTTCCAGCATAGCCAGAATGTAATCCTGCATCGCCAGTGCGTCGGGAGCGATAAAGTAGAAGCGGTTACCGTCGAATTTCGCCAGCGCCTGCGTCAGGGAGTGCACGGTACGGCCATATTTCAGGTCACCAACCATGGCGATATTGATGTTATTCAAGCGTCCCTGGGTTTCCTGAATGGTGAACAGGTCGAGCAGGGTTTGCGTCGGATGCTGGTTAGCACCGTCTCCGGCGTTGAGTACCGGAATGCCGCCGGAGAACTCGGTGGCAAGACGCGCTGCGCCTTCCTGCGGGTGGCGCATCACGATGGCATCCACATAGTGGCCGATAACCGAAATGGTATCTGCCAGCGTCTCGCCCTTCTTGCCGAGCGATGTGTTGTTACTGTCAACAAAACCGACCACGGAAGCGCCCAGATGGTGCATCGCGGTTTCAAAAGAGAGCCGGGTGCGCGTCGAGGCCTCAAAGAAACAGCTGGCGATCACTTTATGTTTTAACAACTCTGGCTGCGGTCTGGCCTTCAGGCTGGCGGCCACCTGCAACGCCAACTCTAAATCTTCGCGTGCGAAGTCGTTAATTGAGATGATGTGTTTTTGATAAAGCGGATTGACCATGTTTGCTTTTCTCCCAACGGTTAGCCCTGAAACATTTTTCTCTCGCTAGGCCAGTCAGCAAGCGAGGTTCGCCCGGTATGACAGGCAAAAAAAAGCCCCTTCAACGAGGGGCTTTTTTTAAACGATCGGTGATTGCCGGAAAAGAGGCGGCACGCTGACGAAAAAAGGGGTCAGCAGCGTGATAAATACAGCATGTGGTGATGCAAGCGCACATGGTTCCTCCTAGCAAATTGCGGCGCATTATACGCGCGCGATTTGCTATTTCAAGCGCTAATTTATGCGCAATAATCGCATTTTTAGGTATTGGCAATCGGTTGTTTAGAGAAAACCTTACGCGTTCGACCAATGAAAATAAAGGGGATAGGTAGCACTTTTGCCACTGTAGACTAGCGGGAATGCCTATGGCGGAGTATAAAGTTCGATAAAACGACGTTTTACTTTTCACGAGAGGACTTACTATGATCACCGGGAATATCCACCAGCTTGAATTGGTTCCTTATCTGCCTGCCAAACTGCGCGAAGCGATCGAGTACGTAAAAGCCAACATTACGGTCGATACTCCGCTGGGCAAGCACGATGTCGATGGCAACAACGTGTTTGTGCTGGTTTCCAATGACAGCACTGAAGCGTTTGAACAACGTCGCGCCGAATACCATGCCAAATATCTGGATATTCAGATTGTGCTCAACGGCGTTGAAGGTATGACCTTCAGCAACCTGCCGGCAGGCACACCTGACACGGACTGGTTGGCGGATAAAGACATCGCATTTTTGTCTGCCGGTGAGCAGGAAAAAACCTTTGTCATGCAACCTGGTGATTTTGTTGTATTCTTCCCGGGCGAAGTGCACAAGCCGCTGTGTGCCGTGGGTGAACCTGCACGCGTACGCAAAGCCGTCGTGAAGATCGATGCTTCACTGGTGCTGTAATCTTGCTACAGCGCGCGACGCCGAAGACGTTCGGTGCCGCACACGGCGCGCGCCATCGTGATAATTGATCCCCCTTCATATATTCATAAATAATCACCTATACAGATATTAATATCGTCCCGTTCAGCGGCGCAGCGGTTTATGCTTATCGCGTAATGATGGGGAGCGTGGTTGTTCTGCCTCCTCGCTGACAGTTGATGATTGCCTCGCTGTGACTGCGCGCGCCCTAAGGAAGGAGTAAAAATGGTTACGATACAGGATGTGGCGAAAAAGGCGGGCGTCTCTAAAGCGACGGTATCTCGCGTACTTAACGGCAAAAACGTGGTACGTGAAGATATGCGGCAGCGCGTGTTTCGCGCCATCGAGGAAACCGGATTCAGTCCAAACCTGCTTGCCCGCCAGTTAGCCATCCGCAAAACCAACTCGATTGGTTTGGTTATCACCAACTCTCTGTATCAGGGACCGTTTTTTTCGGAAATGACCTATCAGGCGGCGTCATGCAGTGAAAAGCATCAGCGCCAATTGATTCTGGCGGATGGCAAAAACAATGCGCAGGATGAGCGCAATGCCATTGGTATGCTGCTGGCACTGCGTTGCGAAGCCATTATTGTGTATCCCAAATTCTTATCGGCAGAGGCGTTGGAAACGCTGATCGAGCAGCACGAGACGCCGATCATCGTGATTAACCGCAAGCTGCCCCATCACCAGAATCACGCGGTCTATATCGAGCACTATCACAGCAGCCAACTGATGACGCAATATCTGCTCGATTAGGGGCATACGCGCATCGCTTTTATTGCCGTGCTGCCCGGTTCCCCGTCTGGTGAACAGCGGCTTGCGAGATTCCTTGATACGCTGAAAGCGGCGGGTATCGCACATGATGAGGCGCTACGTCTGGAAGGGGACTGGACGCCGGAGAGCGGCTATAGCGCCGCCCAAACGCTGCTAGGGCGCAATGTGGACGTCACCTGTGTGCTGGCGGACAATGACGATATGGCCATTGGCGCGGCGAAGGTGTTTCTTGATGCCGGAAAGCGGGTGCCGCAGGATATATCGTTGGCGGGGTTCGATGATATGCTGATTGGGCGCTACTTTTCTCCCGCCTTAACGACGGTGCATGTGCCGATTGCTGCCATGATTCAGGATACGATTGGTCGCTTGGTGGCGGCGTCACAAGGTGATGCCACACCGATACCGCCTTGCCATCATCAAGGACGTTTGGTTATCCGAGAGTCCGTCGCCAGGCGCTGAGCATAGCGCGCAGCGCGGCCCTTATTCCTGGCAGAGCGTGGCGACCATCACCGCTTTGATGGTGTGCATGCGGTTTTCTGCCTGATCGAACACAATGCTGTGCGCTGATTCAAACACCTCGTCGGTCACTTCCATGCCGCCGTGCAAACCGTACTGCTGGGCCATCTGCTTGCCGATGGTGGTTTGGTCGTCATGGAACGCTGGCAGGCAGTGCAGGAATTTCACCTGTGGGTTACCGGTGGCGGCAAGCATCGCCATATTGACCCGATAGGGTTTTAGCAGCGCAATCCGCTCCTGCCACACCTCTTTGGCCTCTCCCATGGACACCCAAACATCGGTGTAGATGAAATCCGCACCGGCCACGCCTGCGGTGATGTCTTCCGTCAGCGTGATTTTTCCGCCAGTCAACTCGGCTGCTGCTCGGCATTCGGTCACCAAGTTGGCATCGGGCCAGCAGGCTTTGGGGGCAACCAGACGCAGATCCAAACCGGTCAACGCAGCGGCTTCCAGCATGGTGTTACCCATGTTGTTGCGCGCATCGCCTGCGTAGACCAGCGTCATGTCGCTGAAAGCGCGCTCAGGCAGATGCTCTTGCATGGTCAGTAAATCCGCCAGCAGTTGTGTGGGGTGGAATTCGTTGGTCAGCCCATTCCATACCGGTACACCGGCGTACTCCGCCAGCATTTCCACCAGTGCCTGACCGTAACCACGGTATTGGATGCCATCATAAATTCTGCCTAGTACGTGGGCGGTATCCTTCATCGACTCTTTATGGCCGATCTGGCTGCCGCTCGGGCCGAGATACGTGACGCGTGCTCCCTGATCGTATGCAGCAACTTCGAAAGAGCAACGAGTGCGGGTCGAATCTTTTTCGAAGATGAGTGCGATGTTTTTATTTTGCAGGTAGCGTTTTTCTGTGCCGTTCTTTTTGTCGGCTTTCAGTTGGGCAGATAAGGTTAACAGTGAGCCGATCTCAGCAGGGGAAAAATCCATTAATCTTAAGAAGTGACGCTGGTGAAACGAGTTCATTGTAGTTATCTCCGTATGGCTCAACGTTGTTTGTTGAATTATAATTCACTTTATATGTTTAATTATTCAATTTCAAGTGGCATTGTCAAACTTTATGGTGGAGAGGGCGTCGGGGTGTGGGAGAATACGGAAATAACGTAGATATTAACGGGGGACAGACTCATGGCAAACCGCGATTTACTGGACGAACAGCGAGAAGAAACGCGCCTGATCATCGAAGAACTGCTGGACGATGGTAGCGATCCGGACGCACTGTATACTATCGAACACCACTTTTCAGCGGAAAACTTCGACGCGTTGGAAAAGGTCGCTGTTGATGCCTTTAAAAAGGGCTACGAAGTGACGGATGCGGAAGAGCTGGAAGTGGAAGAAGGCAACCTGTTGATGTGTTGCGATGCCATCAGCGAAGTAGCACTCAATGCTGAACTGATCGATGAGCAGGTCGAGCAGTTAATCGAACTGGCTGCACGCCACAACGTCAATTACGACGGGTGGGGCACCTACTTCGAAGATCCAGATGGTGAAGACGGCGAAGAAGGTGAAGAAGGTGAAGACGACGATTTTTATGATGAGGATGATGACGGCAAACGTCATTAATGCCTCTGGGCATCACGGGCATGCCGAAGTGACCTTCGGCATGCTTTTTTAGGCTGTGTCCCTTAATTGCCTGAGTTATAGTAACCGTATGTTTCCACAGTATATTGAACTATGGCTCGCTACGACCTTCCCGATGAAGCATGGATGATCATCCAGTCTTTACTGCCTGCTGAACCAGCAATACCAC
>NZ_JAHWCO010000525.1:0-5646 GCF_020054415.1 Candidatus Symbiopectobacterium sp.
CCGTACCATTGCTCCACCGGCAACTGGCTGATCAGGATCGTACTGGTTTGCCCATATCGGTCTTCCGTTATTTCCAGCAAGTCATTGCATTGCCGCGTTGTGATAACTTCAAGACCGAGGTCTTCCAAGATAAGAAGCTCTATTTTTTGAAGCTGTTTCAGTTGCTTAAGCCAGCTTCCGTCCAGTCTCCCCTGCTCAAGCTGATCCAGCAGCCGACCCATACGCCAGTATTGGACGCTTCTCTTTTGGCGGCACGCCTGCTCGCCCAGCGCACAACCTACCCAGTTTTTGCCGCTGCCAGTTGGCCCTGTTATCAGGATATTCTTGCTGTGGGTGATGTAATGCCCGTTCAGAAGCTCGCGCATCTGTTCGGCCTTTAACCCTCGGGATACCGGATAGCAAAGACCCTCAGTGGTTGCACCGTGGCGCAACCGAGCCTGCTTTCTCAGCCGACCAACACGGCTGTTTTCACGATTCAATAGTTCTTCTTCGACAAGTAGCACCAGGCGTTCTGCGAACCCCAGCTCATTGTATGTACCAGGTGCCTCACGCTGGCGTATCATGCCATCGGTCATTGCTGACAGCTTGAGCGCTCTGGGTTTGGTTAGCAGGTCATCAGTCATAACGACTCCTTTTTCAGTGGTAATATTTCGTACCACGCAGATTCTCGGGCTCCAGTGGAAGCTGCAACTCTCTATTTTCTTTAACTGTTTCTCCGATGCACTCCCTGTTGTGACGCAGCAGATTCTCGATAAAACGCCTTTCCGGATGGTTCAGCCCGCAGGCCTTGTCACAGGCTTTTTCCAGCCGTTCGGCACCGTATTTTTTCTGGAGCGACAGCAGGCCGAGAACAGCCCGATAAGCTTGCTCGGGATGATTCTTCGCCTTTAGCATCGCTTCCACCACCTGCCGAGTCCCCTTGCCGGTCCTCGCGGCATTATCCAGCAGCTTTTCAGGTGTCCAGCTGCTGTGCCCGCGGTGATTGGCCGTCATGTGTGCCGGATTAGTGGTGTGACTGTACTGCTGATCGCTACGAGGGTGCTGTGCCACGCAGCGGCCCTTATGCCAGACCTGGACCAGCGTCTGCCCGGCTTTTACAGACAGCCGTTCACCAACCAGCTCATGGGGAACGGAGTACCAGTGGCGGTCGTATTCGACGTGATAGTCCGGAGCGACCTTTACCGCACGGTATTCGGTATATTCATATGTCATGGCTGGCAAGGGCTGCAAACACGGCGCATCGAGCAGCGCAAAGCGCTGTGCTCGGCTCTGTCCCCCATAACCTTTCATTGGGCGGTTATTCAGCTCGGTCATTAGCTCCCTGAGCCTGACGTTGAGCGCATGTACCGTATGGAAGGTTTCATTGCGTATTCGCGCCAGCAACCACCTTTCGACCAGTAGGACGCCGTTTTCCACTTTGGCCTTGTCTTTGGGTTTGTAGGGTCTGGCAGGCATCACGACCGTGCTGTAATGCGAGGCCAGAGACTGATAGCTGTCGTTGATGACCGGCTCGTAGCGATCTGCTTTGCTCACCGCGCTACGCAGATTATCGGGTACCAGCAGGGCTGGAACGCCACCGGGGAAGGCCAGGCAGTGGCTGTTGGCATTGAGCCAGCTCATCATGTCCTGACCGGGGCAGGCTTCTACATAGGTGTAATTTGACGCTCCCATGACAGCGACGAAGATGGCGACCCGGCGCACATTTCCCGTATCGGGGTCGACTACCGGCACGGTGGGCCCGCAGAAGTCGATGAACAGCTTCTCACCGGCACACTGGGTCTGGCGCATCGAACGTTTCTGGCATTTCTTCCATTGGCGATAACAACGGCAGAACTGAGAGTAGCACAGCGCCATTTCTCCGGTTTCGGTGCTGTATTCTATCCACAACAGCTGCCTGGTAACCCCTGGCCGTCTTAGCTCGGTATCGATATACAGCCAGTCCGGCGCGATAAGCTCCGAGGTGCGCATTCTGCGGGTGGGGAACAGCATCTTTTCCAGTTTTTCTGGCAAGAGCGTATCAGGCAATGGCCACGACAGAGATGCGGCGGTAAAACGGTAGAGTACCTCATACACCGTGGAAGGGCTGACCCTAAGAGCGGCGGCGATGGTGCGATTAGACTGGTTGCGCTCAAATTTGAGTTTGAAGATCTGAAGACAGGTCTCCATGGGACTCCTGCTTTTTCTCTTTCTGGCCATCGTTATCTCCATTTCAGTAGAAACTGCGAATGGAGAGGAGGTTAAAAGAGTTAAGTCCCGGAGTGATCGATACGACGCGAATCAGTGATCGACCTTTCATGCGAAATCGTGATCGATTGTCATGCGAATCACTGATCGATCACGATGCGAACATGCACGTTGAGCAATGAAGAGTCACTGGAGGTGGCCGCCATTAACAGCCTGGTGAGCGCTACAGATATGACGCTGGGCTTGTGGCATACCCGCACCTTTCGAGCACCGCACTACAGCGCATCCACGACGGCATTGGTAGGTGGTGGCGGACTGCCAAAACCGGGAGAGATCTCATTGGCGCACAATGGCATCCTGTTCCTCGATGAGTTACCCGAGTTCGAGCGGCGTGTACTGGATGCCCTGCGAGAACCGTTAGAGGCCGGCGAAATCGTTATTTCCCGTACGCGGGCTAAAGTGAATTATCCCGGTCGTGTATTCAATATGTTGATTGCATTGTGAAATGTCTGGTTTTGGATGTGGAATACAGTGGCTAAAGTTGATGTAAGATGCCCGTTTTGTGAACAGACATCTCCTGTGAAAAAACACGGTTATGGCAAAAGTGGCCATCAGCGTTACCGTCGTCAGTCATGCAAACGAGGATGGCTACAGGGCTTACAACGACGAACTTCCAAAAGTAAAAAACATTGTTAGCAAGCTGTATACACAGCGTATTGAGCGTGCACATCTGACACTGCGTAACCGATTGCAACGGCTCAATCGCAATACGCTCGGATATTCAAAATCATCCGAAATGCACGATAGGATCATCGGTACTTACATCGAACGCGAGTACTACGTTTGATGCTACATCAACTCATTGAATACACGACCGATAATTGCAGCGACGTACCGATGTGATACCTCGCTGCGGTGAGAGTATCGGTTGGGTTACTTGCCTGCTGCGATATGATCGCGAATGTGTTGTGCGCGTTCTTCGGCGGCAGGGTGTGAATCAAACATGCTGCTTTGTCGGCCCGCATCCAGTTTGGCCAATTTTTCAAAGCTGCTGGCTAACCCTTGTTGGTCGATGCCGCGCCGTTTTAGCAAGTAGAAAGAGTAGTCGTCGGCCTGACACTCTTGCGTTTGAGAAAACTGGGCATTAACCAATTGTTCTCCCATATCAGCCAACTGGGATTGCGATAACGAGGTCGCCACGCCGCCTGCCGAGGCGACGGCAGTGCGGCCGCGCTGGTGGCATAGGCTACATGCATCGCCTTACGGCTGTGCCCCAAAGCCACGTGCCTCATTTCACGCCCAAGCACGCCTTCGACTTTATTGTCCGTCATGATATCCATTAGCCCGCTGTAGACGCGAATACATCCATTGGCCATTGCCCAGGCGTTCACGTCTTTAGTCTGGTACACCTTATAGTTGGCGGGAGTGCCATTGATATCGTGCCCAAGGTCATCTGCGATGTTGTTCAGTCGTTTTGTATAGTTGCTGTCGGCAGGAGCGATGTTGGCCTCTTTATCCATTTGTGCACAAGACTGTTCGCTGAGCGTTTTGACTTGCGCGTCACTCAGTGTTGCTGCCTGAAACGCCTGCACCCCAGATTGCATCAGCGTATTGTTATCCAGGTTTTGGCAGCCGCTCAGCAGGCTAGTGATAGTCAGAGTTAACAGCGGTGTTCTGATCCTCATACCCTTTTTTCCTCACTGGTTTTCAGACACATGCAGGTTCTGCTTACGAAAAGGCAGAAAAGATGTTCTTTTTTATCGACCACTATGATGAAACTCGGTTTTAACATAGAGGAAAGCGAATGGTCTTAATATCGGAAAACGGCGAATTCACTCGCACTTTCAGTAGGCTTTGTTGCATGTATGATAGTTAAAATCCTGTTTGGCGCAAAATAGCCATGAAATCCTCTTATTTCGCCAATGGGGTTCCATGTGCAATCGCCCGCATTTTCATGTACATTTATAGCAATCTCTCTTTGTTCTTCCTGGATAACGTATTGATTGTTAAACGTATGTTTTGAAAGACATCTGTTCAATCCGATCTGGAGTAAAGCATGTCCTCTCGTAAAGAACTTGCCAACGCCATCCGCGCACTCAGCATGGATGGCGTGCAAAAAGCCAAATCCGGTCACCCGGGCGCACCCATGGGTATGGCAGATATCGCCGAAGTCCTGTGGCGCGATTACCTTAATCACAACCCGGCTAACCCCCACTGGGCCAACCGCGACCGTTTCGTCCTCTCCAACGGTCACGCTTCCATGCTCATCTACAGTCTGCTGCACCTCACCGGCTACAACCTGCCGATTGAAGCGCTCAAGAACTTCCGGCAACTGCATTCCAAAACCCCGGGTCACCCGGAGTACGGCTACACCGACGGCGTGGAAACCACCACCGGCCCGCTCGGGCAGGGCATTGCCAACGCGGTCGGCATGGCGCTGGCAGAACGCACGCTGGCAGCGCAGTTCAACCGTCCGGGTCACGATATCGTTGACCACTTCACCTACGTCTTCATGGGTGATGGCTGCATGATGGAAGGCATCTCCCACGAGGTGTGTTCGCTGGCCGGTACCCTGAAGCTGGGCAAGCTGGTGGCATTCTATGATGACAACGGCATATCCATTGACGGTCACGTGGAAGGCTGGTTTACCGATGACACCGCAGCACGTTTTGAGGCCTACGGCTGGCACGTGGTGCGTGGGGTAGACGGCCATGACGCCGATGCCATCATCCGCGCTATCGAACAGGCGCGCGCAGTGACGGACAAACCGTCCCTGCTGATGTGCAAAACCGTGATTGGTTTCGGCTCACCGAACAAGGCCGGTACTCACGATTCCCACGGTGCGCCGCTGGGTGACGCCGAAGTGGCCGCTTCACGTGAACAACTGGGCTGGAAATACCCGCCGTTTGATATCCCCGCTGAAATCTATGCCGCCTGGGATGCCAAAGCCGCTGGCGCGCAGAAAGAGAGCGTCTGGAGCGAGACGTTTGCCGCCTATGCCAGAGCCTATCCGGAACTGGCTGCCGAATTCAAACGCCGTACCGTCGGTGACCTGCCGGCCAACTGGCAGGGTGATGCCCAGAAATTCATTGAAGACCTGCAAGCCAACCCTGCAAAAATTGCCAGCCGCAAAGCCTCGCAGAACGCGCTGGAAGCCTACGGCAAACTGCTGCCGGAATTCCTCGGCGGCTCTGCCGACCTGGCACCGAGCAACCTGACCATCTGGTCCGGCTCGGTTTCGCTGGATAAAGACCCGGCGGGCAACTACATCCACTACGGGGTGCGCGAGTTCGGCATGACCGCCATCGCCAACGGTCTGGCGCTGTACGGCGGCTTCCTGCCGTATACCGCAACCTTCCTGATGTTTGTGGAATATGCCCGTAACGCGGTGCGCATGGCCGCACTGATGAAAGTCCGCAGTATCTACGTCTATACCCATGACGCCATCGGTCTGGGTGAAGA
>NZ_JAHWCO010000237.1:0-6614 GCF_020054415.1 Candidatus Symbiopectobacterium sp.
CAGGTGGGTGAAGCCATGGCCATGGTCAAAGCGCTTAACCGGATCACGCTATTAGGAATGCCGAACAGTATTCGCATCACGTAACAATCGACCCGTATGGGGCGCAGTCGTCACAAGTTCTGATTTATTCAACAAAGCCGCCTTAAGGCATTAGAAAGGATAAAGAGAATGACAAGCAAAGCTGATTATATTTGGTTCAATGGTGAGATGGTGCCGTGGGCGGAAGCTAAAGTACACGTGATGTCCCATGCGCTGCATTATGGTACGTCCGTGTTTGAAGGGGTGCGCTGTTACGATTCCCATAAAGGCACAGTGGTATTCCGTCACCGTGAACATATGCGCCGCCTGCACGGCTCCGCTAAAATTTATCGTATGCCGGTGCAGTACAGCGTGGATGACCTAATGGAGGCCTGCCGCGCAACGCTACGTAAAAATGATCTGAAAAGTGCCTACATTCGTCCGCTGGTGTTCGTTGGCGACGTTGGCATGGGCGTGAATCCGCCGGAAGGTTACGTCACGGATGTCATCATTGCGGCATTTCCCTGGGGGGCGTATCTGGGCGAAGACGCACTGGATCAGGGGATTGATGCCATGGTGTCCTCTTGGAACCGTGTGGCCGCCAACACCATTCCAACCGCCGCAAAAGCGGGCGGTAACTACCTTTCCTCCCTGTTGGTGGGCAGCGAAGCGCGTCGCCACGGTTATCAGGAAGGGATTGCGTTGGACGTCAATGGTTATGTGTCTGAAGGTGCAGGTGAAAACCTGTTTGAAGTGAAAGATGGCGTGTTGTTCACCCCGCCGTTCACCTCATCAGCGCTGCCGGGTATCACCCGTGACGCCATTATCAAACTGGCGCAGAGCCTGGGGCTGGAAGTGCGTGAGCAGGTGCTGTCGCGTGAGTCACTCTATCTGGCGGATGAAGTCTTTATGTCCGGTACTGCCGCGGAAATCACCCCGGTGCGCAGCGTGGACGGTATTCAGGTTGGCATTGGTCGTTGTGGCCCAGTCACCAAAAAATTACAAAAAGCGTTCTTCGGCCTGTTTACCGGCGAAACCGAAGACAAATGGGGCTGGTTAGATCAGGTTAACCCGTAATCGTAACAAGAAAGATTAATACACCCCTTTTCTTTGCTTCACGAACCCAAGACGCCAGTCGCCGCTGAACGGGAGCAGGAAAGGGGATGAAACACACACTGGAGTAACAAAGTATACCTAAGTACCGTTCAGCCACAACCACGCATGGCCGTAACATGGCAGGTGTGCGCGCCCTGTGGCGCGCCACCGGAATGAACGATGCCGATTTCGGCAAGCCGATCATCGCCGTGGTCAACTCGTTCACACAATTTGTTCCGGGCCACGTGCACTTGCGCGACCTGGGCAAACTAGTGGCGGAGCAAATCGAAGCCGCTGGCGACGTGGCCAAAGAGTTCAACACCATTGCGGTGGATGATGGTATCGCGATGGTGCACTGTGGCATTCTCTACTCCCTGCCATCACGTGAGCTGATTGCCGATTCTGTCGAATACATGGTCAATGCCCACTGCGCCGATGCGATGGTGTGCATTTCTAACTGCGACAAAATCACCCCCGGAATGCTGATGGCCTCGCTGCGCCTGAACATCCCGGTGATCTTTGTTTCTGGCGGTCCGATGGAAGCCGGGAAAACCAAGCTTTCTAACCAATTGATCAAACTGGACTTGGTGGATGCCATGATCCAGGGGGCTAACCCGAACGTCAGCAATGCGGGTAGCGATCAGATCGAACGTTCCGCTTGCCCGACCTGCGGTTCTTGTTCCGGCATGTTTACCGCTAACTCGATGAACTGCCTGACGGAAGCACTGGGCCTGTCACAGCCGGGCAATGGCTCGCTGCTGGCGACCCACGCCGATCGTAACCAACTGTTTTTGAACGCGGGCTCGCGTATCGTTGAACTGACCAAACGCTACTACGAGCAGGATGATGCCAGCGCGCTGCCGCGTAATATCGCGACCAAGGCTGCGTTTGAAAACGCCATGACGCTGAATATCGCCATGGGCGGTTCCACCAACACCGTTCTGCACTTGCTGGCCTCAGCGCAGGAAGCAGAAGTGGATTTCACATAGACGACATCGATCATCTGTCACGCCGTGTGCCGCAACTGTGTAAAGTGGCTCCGAGCACGCAGAAATACCACATGGAAGACGTACACCGTGCGGGTGGGGTGATCGGTATTCTGGGCGAACTGGATCGTGCCGGATTGCTGAACCGCGATGTGCGCAACGTGCTGGGCAAAAGTCTGACGGAAACGCTGAACGCTTACGACGTCATACTGACCGATGATGACGCGGTGAAAAGCATGTACTCCGCAGGGCCAGCGGGCATTCGTACCACACAGGCGTTCTCACAGGATTGCCGCTGGGAGTCGCTGGATACCGATCGTGAACAGGGCTGTATCCGTGCGCGTGAGCACGCCTACAGCCAGGATGGCGGTCTGGCGGTGCTGTACGGCAACATCGCGGAAAAAGGCTGTATCGTAAAAACCGCCGGTGTGGATGAAGGTAGCCTGGCGTTCCGTGGCACGGCCAAAGTGTACGAATCGCAGAATGACGTTGTGGAAGCCATTCTGGGTGGTAAGGTGGTCGCGGGTGATGTTGTGGTTATCCGTTACGAAGGGCCGAAAGGCGGGCCGGGCATGCAAGAGATGCACTACCCGACCAGCTTCCTGAAATCCATGGGATTGGGTAAGGCCTGCGCGTTGATCACTGACGGTCGTTTCTCCGGCGGCACCTCTGAGCTTTCCATTGGTCATGCTTCGCCTGAAGCGGCCAGTGGCGGCACTATCGGGCTGGTGGAGGAGGGTGACATCATTGCCATTGATATTCCTAACCGTACCATTGAACTGGTGGTGGCGGAAGATGAACTGGCACGCCGTCACGAGGCGGAGCTGGCACGCTGCGATGCTGCCTTTACGCCGAAAAACCGTCAGCGTCAGGTGTCCTTTGCCTTGCGTGCTTACGCCAGTCTGGCAACCAGCGCGGACCAAGGAGCGGTACGCGATAAGAGCAAGCTGGGAGGCTAAGTTCAATGGCGGTATCACTCCCTCTCCCCGAAGCTCCGTGCGGCGCGGAGTATTTGCGTGCGGTGTTGCGCGCGCCGGTCTATGAAGTGGCGCAGGTGACGCCGCTTCAGCCGATGGATAACTCTCGGCGCGTCTTGGCAACACCATTGTGGTGAAGCGCGAGGACCGTCAGCCGGCGCACAGTTTCAAACTGCGTGGTGCCTATGCCATGTTGGCAACCCTGACTGAAGCGCAGAAAGCGCATGGTGTGGTAACGGCCTCCGCCGGTAACCACGCACAGGGTGTTGCGCTGTCGGCCAGCAAGCTCGGCATCAAGGCGCTGATCGTCATGCCGGTTGCTACCGCGGATATCAAAGTGGATGCGGTGCGCGGTTTTGGCGGTGAAGTGTTGTTGCACGGTGCCAATTTCGATGAAGCCAAGGCCCGAGCGATTGCACTGTCGCAAGAGCAGCATATGACCTTCATTCCGCCGTTCGATCACCCGGCCGTAATTGCCGGGCAGGGAACGCTGGCGATGGAGCTGTTGCAGCAGGATGCGCATCTCGATCGCGTGTTTGTACCCGTCGGTGGTCTGGCAGCCGGCGTGGCGGTGTTGATCAAACAACTGATGCCGCAGATTAAAGTGATCGGCGTTGAGGCGGAAGATTCCGCATGCCTGCGTGCGGCATTGGATGCCGGACACCCGGTGGATTTGCCGCGCGTTGGACTGTTCGCAGAAGGCGTGGCGGTCAAACGCATCGGCGATGAAACCTTCCGCCTGTGCCGGAATATCTGGATGATGTCATCACCGTGGATAGCGATGCGATTTGTGCCTCATTGAAGGATATCTTTGAAGATGTTAGGGCGATAGCAGAGCCGTCTGGTGCGCTGGCACTGGCGGGGATGAAGAAGTATATCCAGCAGCATGGCATTCAGGGTGAACGGCTGGCGCATATTCTGTCGGGTGCCAACGTCAACTTCCACGGCCTGCGCTACGTTTCCGAACGCTGTGAGCTGGGTGAACAGCGTGAGGCATTGCTGGTAGTAACCATCCCTGAGCGCAAGGGCAGCTTTTTGACCTTTTGCCAACTGCTGGGTGGGCGCTCGGTGACCGAGTTCAACTACCGCTACGCCTATGACAAGGACGCCTGCATTTTTGTGGGGGTGCGTCTGACGCGTGGTCACGCTGAGCGGGATGATATTATTGCAGAACTCTCATCGGGCGGTTACCAGGTGGTCGATCTCTCCGATGATGAAATGGCGAAGCTCCATGTGCGTTACATGGTCGGCGTACGCCCTTACAAGCCGTTGCGGGAACAGCTTTATAGCTTCGATTTTCCGGAATCTCCCGGCGCGCTGCTGAAGTTCCTACATACGCTCGGCACGCATTGGAACATCTCGCTGTTCCACTATCGTAGCCACGGCACCGATTTTGGTCGCGTGCTGGCGGCGTTCGAAGTGACCGAGCGCGATCCGGAGTTTGAGCAACGTTTGCAGGCGCTGGGATACGAGTGCCATGACGAAACCCAGAATCCGGCGTTTCGTTTCTTCCTGGCCGGTAACGCGGCGTAATGTCAGTGTGCCCGACGGTGGAATTTCACCGCCGGGCGCGCTATCGTGGTTGCCATTTAAGGGATTAGCAATGGCAGACCATCATGACAACGTTCAACGGTTTCTCACAGCAGAGCGTGAATTTTCTTCAACAGGTTCGACAGGAAAACAGCAAAGAGTGGTTTGACGACAACCGTGCGATATACGATGAGACGCTGGTTGCCCCGTTTCGCGCGTTGGTCGATGATTTGAGCCTGACGATGCTACCGATCGACGATCAGTTTGAAATTCGTCCCGCCATTGGTAACACCTTGTCGCGTATCCATCGTGATACCCGTTTTTCTCACGACAAATCCCGGTAACGTAGCCAGATGTGGCTGACGTTTAAACGCCCGCGTAAAGACTGGACGGACGCGCCGGTGTACTTTTTCGAAATGGGTCCGGATTTCTGGCGTTATGGCTTGGGATACTACAGTGCCACGCGCGATACCATGGAGCTGTTTCGCCAGACGCTGCGCGACAACCCGCAGGCCTTTTTGGCAATGGCTGCTTGTCTGGCGCCTACGTTTACGCTGGAAGGTGAAAGCTATAAACGCCCGCTTATCAAGGATCAGCCTGCGGAATTGGCGACCTGGTACAACCGTAAATACTTCGCTGCCATGACCACGCGGCAAGGTATGGACGCGCTGTTTTCTGCTGATTTGGTCACCACGCGGGCACAAGGTTTTTGCCAACTGGAGCCGCTGTATCGCTATCTGATGGGTATTGAGAGCATGAAGCGGCTGAAGCCTGAACAGGAGGAGGGAAGCTGGTCGAGCTTCCCGGCGTCAGCGCGTTTTGAACGTTAGGGCTCTTGCCGCGTCATCACCATGTTGAACAGGTAGCTTTCGCCCTGCGTATCAAACGTCGAGATGCGAATTTCGTCATCGCTCACGCAGGCAAACAGGATCTTGGTGGTGCCGCCAAAGCTGCTTTCCCGGCGGCCAATCGCCTGCGTATCGCTCATCTGGCGGGCGGTAAACTCACCGTCATCCAGCCGGTTGGCGTAGCGGAACGCGACGGAAATGTTGCCGCTGATTTTCCCTTTTTCCTGCGTCATGTCCAAAACGACCGCATTATACGGTGCTTTCTGGTCGTACATTTCCTGAAAATAGCTGCCGAGGTTGTCGTACTCTTCCTTGGTGAGGTCCTGCAAATAATCCTCGTAGCTTAACGCACCATGGAAACACCCGGTGGTTTTGATCGGCGTAATGGGCGTCGGTAACGCGTGCTGGACCACCTGATTGAATCCCTTTCATTTTTACAACACAATGTTAAATGCAAAGTAGGAAAAATTAATGCAATTGCCTCAATGCAATTGAGGCGAGTTTGCATTTGAAATAGTCTTTTTTTTTTTTGCATTATCAGCCGGCTTTGTTGAATAAATAGATTTTATGCTGGCAGCCCAGTGAAACGAAGGATCTTCGCAACGTAAAATCATGCAGTTAGGCCTCATGAGAAAAGTGTACACCTGAGATGACAAGCATTTTCAACCAAAACTGGTATGGAAAAACAGCATGATTACCTATTATTCAACAAAGCCCATCAAACGTAGTACTCGCGTTAGATGTAAGTACCGATGATCCTATCGTGCATTTCGGATGATTTTGAATATCCGAGCGTCTTGCGATTGAGCCGTTGCAATCGGTTACGCAGTGTCAGATGTGCACGCTCAATACGCTGTGTATACAGCTTTCCAACAATGTGTTTTGCTTTTGGAAGTTCGTCGTTGTAAGCCCTGTAGCCATCAGCGTTACCGTTGTCAGTCATGCAAACGCACCCTCCAGCTCGACTATGCCTATCGTGCCAGCCAACCGGGAATGACAGACCAACTCATTGACTTGGCAGGCTTTGTTGAATAATAGGTAATCATGCTATTTTTCCATGCCAGTTTTGGTTGAAAATGCTTGTCATCTCAGGTGTACACTTTTCTCATGAGGCCTAACTGCATGATTTTACGTTGCGAGGATCCGTCGTTTCACTGGGC
>NZ_JAHWCO010000395.1:0-2691 GCF_020054415.1 Candidatus Symbiopectobacterium sp.
TGTCGTTGCCAGATGGAGCGCACGCCGCTGCCGGAGATAAATACGCCTTTTTTACGCAGCTCATTACTGGTCCGGTGCTGCCCATGGGGCGGGAACTCAATAGCATAATCAACAACCGCGCGTTCAGTGGCTTCGTCGGCGCGGTTCTTCAGGTTCGGAATCCGGCGGTTCTGGTTAACCAGCGCATCAATGCCGCCTTCAGCAGCCAGTTCCTGATAACGGTAAAATGTATCGCGTGACACGCCCATGATCTTGCAGGCTTTTGATACGTTACCGAGTTCTTCGGGGAGATTGAGCAGGCCGGCTTTGTGTTTGATAATGGGATTGTTAGTATGAAGCATGAGAGTTACCTCGCGTTTTGTTTAAGGATTAGACACCCATATCAAAACCGATAACTCTCAACCTTTCAAGGTCCAGTGTCAGATCTAGTCGCGACTAATACAATTTATACAGGTGTCTGTCAGATCAGGTCTGAGCTAGTACAGAGTAGTCAATGCGGTCATGCCTCTGGTCTTTGTTATCACTCATTGCACTTTCCTCACGTAGTATAAGAATCGATGTACTAGCAAACGAGATTCTAGATTATCGTTGAGGAAAGATGCAATGGCAGGTGATTTTGATTCTGTTTTCTCTTTCACATAGTGAAACTTAATTACCGTAACCTGTCCCAGATAGATTCAGTTTGTCCCAGGTAGATCCACATTTATCGCACGTTTCCCTTTTAAATATCTCACGTCCTATCAGTCGTGGTTGATATGCAAGTCTGGGTGTTGGCGATGCCACGTTACGATAGAGAGGGCAAGGCAGCATTGATCAATCAGCTGATTGATGCCGCCGACGTTGTTATTTTCATCCAACATGCCGAAGGCGAAATGGTCGTTGGTGGTGATTTATGGCAGCTCATCCCAGAATTACACCAGCCAGCGCATGAACACTATGTCACTAAAACCGCCTGTGATGCGTTTTGGAACACGACGCTGGATACGCTATTACAGCGTTTGGGTATCAATGCCTTTACCGTCTGTGGTTGTGCAACCGATTATTGTCTGGATACGACGATCAAAGTCGGTGCCAGCAAGGGCTACGCAATCACCGTGGCAGCAGATGCTCACACCACGGCTGATCGTACTTATGCCAGCGCTCAGCAACTCATCGGTCAGCATAATGAGGTGTGGGCGGGGCTGAGCTTGCCGGGGAATCCCGTCACTGTCATCCCCGTCGTTACCCTTCTGAGCGCATGGTGTTCGCCGCTTTGAACTAGCGCGCCTGGGCTGTCAGTAAATCAATGTGGGCTGCGGTGGCGACACGATATAGGTATTCACTCACACGTGGCCCATAGTGAATACCTTTCACGATAGTCAGCGATCGTAGGATCAGGATCAGGAACAGGATAAAGTCTGTGGTTGAGACCGTTTCATCCGCAGGGAGTAGGGTTTCCAATTCTGCCAATTCTTGCTCAATGTCGCGAATCAGCGTGGGTGTTTCTGCCAGAAGCGCCGATAGGTCGCCAAACGCTTTTTCTTCACGTTGCCGAAAAGCCTGACGAGCAGGTTGTGTTGCCAACTCGGCAAACTCACCTTCGGTGAAACGCGGAACCGCCAGTTTGAACACTACGCCAGAGGCTGATTTGCACCATGCTTCAATCGTGCTGTCTACCGGCTGCTCTGCGATCTGCGGTGCTTTCAGGCATGAAGCTGCCATCCTCTTTTTGCAGAATAGGGACGACCTTGCGTCCAACCATCAGCGTCGGCGTTTCAACATCGCCTTCCATGATGATCGCCAGTTCAAACGGAGTTTTCTTCAGTCCAAAAATCATTCTGGCTCGCACACAGAACAGGCAATGTTCATAGGTAAATAATTTCATTAGTGGTTCCTTGATGATGATAAAACCTGCCTGACGCCCTAACGCGTTATAGGTCAGACTAATACCAGAAAGAGGAGCAGGTAGAGTCAGTGCGTGCGGATCGCCGGTGCTGTCGCTCGGAATGTAACTGCATGTGAAACATCAAGGAAAAAGATAACGACGGGGTTTCGCTGCTGGCACTGGGAAGAATGGGCTTACCGATAATTCCCTGGTGATGCAAATCGTTATTTTTGAAAACCACGCGTTACATCCCTCGGGCTAACCTTACTTCGCATAGACACTTCTATACATTTCATCTGCTATTGTCCCTTCATCCCTTGTCAATGTTGTGATTTCCATCCCTGTCAAGAGAGTCACTTTTCCCGCCCTCGAGGCGGGTTTTTTTTATCTGTTATTTGGCTGGCAGGGTCGTCACGATCTCCAGCATGCCATTGATGGCAAATTGAACCCCCATACACACCAGCAAAAATCCCATCAAACGCGCGATGGCCTCAATACCGCTTTTACCCAGCAGGCACACAATGTAGCCAGAACTGCGTAAGCACCCCCATAGGATCACGCTGGTCATCAGGAAGGTGAGTACGGGCGCAACCGTTACTACCCAGGGAGTAGGTCGTGTATTCAATATGTTGATTGCAGTGTGAAATGTCCGGTTTTGGATGTGGAATACAGTGGCTAAAGTTGACGTAAGATGCCCGTTTTGTGAACAGACATCTCCTGTGAAAAAACACGGTTATGGCAAAAGTTTCCATCAGCGTTACCGTCGTCAGTCATGCAAACACGGATGGCTACAGGGCTTACAACGACGAACTTCCAAAAGTAAAACA
>NZ_JAHWCO010000514.1:0-1124 GCF_020054415.1 Candidatus Symbiopectobacterium sp.
CCCAGTGAAACGACGGATCCTCGCAACGTAAAATCATGCAGTTAGGCATCATGAGAAAAGTGTACACCTGAGATGACAAGCATTTTCAACCAAAACTGGCATGGAAAAACAGCATGATTACCTATTATTCAACAAAGCCTCCGGGATGCATCACCACGCTCTGGATTTAACATACTGATTTTACGTCAAGGGAATCCGCAGCCTTTATGGCTACGCAGCATAATATCTATTTATTCAACAAAGCCTACTTTTTTTGCCATATATCGGGGTATCAGCTGTTATCATTTTTAAGTCGGTTGGCTATAGTGGTGTTGCAGGAACTGGTTAACGTTCGCCTGTTGCCATTTTTCGAGCGCGTGGGTTCTCCTTGCGTCAATGGGATGGTTTATTGTGCTATTTACCACGTATCCCTGTTTTTCACCCTGACGCAGCGGAAATCCTCCAGTTTCACCTTATCGCCTAACGACTTACCTGTATCCTTAGGCTTAAAGAGCAGTTTTTCACATTCTGACATGGTGAGTTTCACCTTAGAGAACCGTAGCCACTGAACATCCAATCCGCCGGGCTTTTTGATAGTTGCCGTTATTTTGTACATTAAGTCTCTCCGAGGTTGTTTATGTGTCTGACGACAATTAACACGCTGAAAAAAGTGACATAAAAACCGGGGGCAGGGGGCTAACTTGTAAAATTTTGCAGGTTGGCGGTCAGATCGCTTACACTTGGCTTAATACAGGAGGATCCGCTATGGGCCAGGTTGCATTTGATACATTGCAGGCGTCAGAAGAACTTCAAACCGCCGGGCTTACCAGTGAGCAGGCCAAGGCGATCTCGCTCGTCGTACGCAAGTCTCATGAGGTGGCGGATGTTGCTACTAAGGCTGATATTGCTGAGGTAAAGCGCGATATAGCTGACGTTCGTAAAGATATGGAGTTCCGCTTCGAAAAGAACGACGCGCAGATAGCCGATGTGCGTAAGGACCTGTCAGCAGAGATAGCCGATGTCCGTAAGGATATGGCTCATCGCTTCGAAAAAAGCGAGGCGCAGATATCTGACGTTCGTAAGGATATGCAATTAGTCCGCAAGGATTTACAGCTTGAGATGGCGGGTATTCGCTCCGAGCAGAA
>NZ_JAHWCO010000651.1:0-8897 GCF_020054415.1 Candidatus Symbiopectobacterium sp.
AGTTCGTCGTTGTAAGCCCTGTAGCCATCCGTGTTTGCATGACTGACGACGGTAACGCTGATGGCCACTTTTGCCATAACCGTGTTTTTCACAGGAGATGTCTGTTCACAAAACGGGCATCTTACATCAACTTTAGCCACTATATTCCACATCCAAAAACGGACATTTCACACTGCAATCAACATATTGAATACACGACCGCCGTTTTTTATTGTCTGTAACCACGGTTAAGTATTGAGACGCAGGAAGAATTGCGGCATAACACAAGTACTCACGATGACAAGGCATGGACTGATACGATGAAATTTCTCGGGAAACTACTGCTCACCTTGCTGTTGCTAGCCCTGTTGGCACTGGTCACCGTGTACGTTGTGTTGCAAACCCACTGGGCCGCAAACCGCGTCACTTCTTGGGTAAATGACAATACCGATTACCAGTTAACGCTGGGAAAAATCGAGCATAACTGGTCAGAAACCGACCATATCGTGTTCAGCGATATCACCTTTGGCGTCAAAGGGCAGCCGTTGACCCTGGCGGCACGTAAAATATCCTTTGGTTTAAGCGCACGCCAACTTACAGAACCAAGCCACTTTGCCAGCTTGGAACTGGAAGGCGGTACCTTAAATCTGCTGCCTAGCAACAGCATTGCCGTTCCGTTCATGGCAGATGTGCTGCAATTGCGCACCATGGCGCTGCAATCGCAAGACGGTGATTGTTCGCTGAACGGGCAGCAAATTAACGGTGGCATCACCCCCTGGCAGCCAGAACAGGGGCATCTGCTCGGCACACAGGGTAATTTTCAACTCAGCGCTCGCTCGCTGCGCCTCAGTGACGTTCCCGCCAGCCAGGTGCTGATTCAGGGTGAAATCAACAACAACCAGCTCACGTTAACCAATTTTGGTGCAGACGTTGCGGGCGGTCAGTTAACCGGTAATGCCCGACGTGCAGAAGATGGCAGTTGGCAGGTGGATAACCTGCGCCTGAGCAATGTGCGTTTACAAACCACAAAATCGCTGGAAGATTTCTGGCAGCCTGTGGCCGAACTGCCTTCGGTAGCGGTTTCCCGCTTCGATATGGTGGATGCCCACATTGAAGGGCCCGGCTGGGCGTTTGGCGATCTCGACGTCACGTTGCAAAATATCACCTTCCGCCAGCACAGTTGGGAAAGCGACGACGGCACACTGTCGTTTAATGCCAGCGACATCGTCAACGGAAGCATGCACCTGATTGACCCTATTGTTAACCTTGCCGTTTCGCCGCAAGGGGTGGCTATCAAACAGTTTACAACCCGTTGGGAAGGCGGTTTGATGCGCACCGATGGCATGTGGACGCGCAATAACCACCGTCTGACCTTGAATGAAGTCGTGGTCGCTGGGATGGAGTATACCCTGCCCATGGACTGGCGTGAGCGCTGGCAGAAGACATTACCGGACTGGCTGAGCGATGTTGAGGTGAAGAAGTTCCGCGCTAACCGCAACCTGCTCATCGACATCAACCCGGATTTCCCGTTCCAGATCACCGCGCTGGATGGCTACGGCAATAATCTGTTGCTGGCGCGTCAGCACCAGTGGGGCGTTTGGCAGGGCACACTGAACCTGAACGCCAGCGATGCCACCTTCAACAAACTCGATGTGCGCCGCCCTTCTCTCGCGCTAAACGCCGGCGATGCGCAAATAGCCATTACCGAAATGAGTGCATTTACGCAACGTGGTCTGCTCGAGGCGCAGGCCACTATTGAGCAACAGCCAGGCCGCGCGTTCACACTGTCATTAACCGGGCGTTCAGTGCCGATGGATACTTTGACACACTGGGGCTGGCAAGCGTCTGAAACCCTTCCCAGCGCCGACAGCAATCTGCAACTGCGTTTAACGGGAAATCTGACCTCCAACACGCCGCTTAAACCGACGCTGAACGGTCTGTTACAGGGGACCACCAGTGATGGCACCTGCGTAAGGCAGCAGATTCAACACGGTGAAGTGAGCAGCGCGCACTAATGACCGTACCGCTACCCCGCTTCCGAGCCGCCTTGTTCCAAGGGATCGGCAGGCTGCGCGGGTAGCACGATATACACGCCTTCAAACACCGCACCGGCCTTATCATCGCCAAACAGCTCAACGTTCAGTTGCACGCGCGCTTTAAGCCCGCGCACCAGACGCGTAAGGTCGCCGCTCAGCGAGCCTAGACGGCCACTGAGCTGGTGCGGCCGGTAATCGGCGAGATTTAACGGATATGCGCATCGGCCAGAATGATGGTGCCCCACAGATGCCGTTCACGCAGCAATAACCAAATCAGTCCCCATCCCGTCAGCGTCGCCAATGAAAACAGGCTACCGGCAAACAGCGTATGGTGCGGATTCTGGTTGCCCGTTTCCGGCATGGTGGTGATAAATTTTTGCCCAGTGTATTGGTTGATTAGCACGCCCATTTTTTCACTGAGCGGGATATGGTCATACCAGGCTTGCTGCAACTGTGCGCACCAATCAGGACGATGCAGGATATCATCCAGTGAAGCAATGGGTTTGGTCATCAGATAATGACGCACGGGGGTGGTTTGCGGTGCGCTGATCTCCCCTTGCAGGGAAAAGCCCAGCTTGGTAAAGAACTCCACGGCATCTTCCCGCGCGCTGCATACCACGCGCTTGACGCCTTCCTGACGCGCGACGGACTCCAGCGTCATCGCTACCAGTGTGCCCAGCCCTTTGCACCGCACGCCGGGATGCACCGCCATAAAGCGAATGGCGGCTTCGTTATCTGCATTAATGGAGAGGCGTCCAATAGCCACCAACAGCCCTTGCTCATCCACCACGGTCTGATGGTGCGCCAGCACGTCATAGGCATCCCGTTCCGACCCTAGTGGCTGGTGTAATGGCTTACGCGGCATCTCCCAGCGGAATTGGTAGTAGGCATCCATATCTTCAGCGGTTTCAGGCACTCTCAGGTGATACATTGCCTCCTCCTTCCGATTGGCGGTGTTGCACATCGGTGACAACGGGCGCGCTGACGCGCACGGCATCGTCACACCTGAAGCCAGAACGTGACTGGCCCGTCGTTAACCAAGTAAACCTGCATATCTGCCGCGAAGCGGCCGGTTTGCGTGTGGGTGCCGTGTTCACGGCACTGGGCGGCAAAATATTGATACAGCCTGTCCGACTCTGCAGGTTCTGCGCCGCGGGAAAAGCTGGGCCGCATGCCTTTTTGCGTATCCGCCACCAGCGTGAACTGCGATACCACCAACACGCTGCCCCCGGTTTGCTGCACGTTAAGGTTCATCTTGCCCTGCTCATCGCTGAAAATGCGATAGCCGAGCACGCGCTCACACAGGCGCGTCGCCTTACGTTCATCATCCCCTTGCTCGACGCCTAACAGCACCAACAATCCGCCTGCGACCTCCCCAACAATGGCGTTGTCCACCGTCACACTGGCGCGGGTAACACGCTGAATTAACGCAATCATAAACGACAACTACTCCTGAACCACTGTTCTTTTAATCGATTTATTATCAAAAATGCCAACCGTTTTTATCACAGCTTACTCGCGTTAGCGACGGTATTGTGTGCAGGGGAAATGGGATGTTCGGCAAAAAACTGTGGCACCGTATCGCGATCGGTCACCAAAATGCTGCGGATCCACAACGCTTGCGCAGCGGCAATATTCTGCTCGTTATCATCGAAGAAGATCGTTTGCGCCGGGGTTGCCTGCTCTTGCGTCAGTACATACTGATAAATTCTCGCCTCCGGCTTACGCATCCCGATATCCTGTGACAGATAGGATAATCAGCAGCCTCGGCCACTTCTGGAAACAGGGCGGGCCAATGCGCGCAGTGCAGGCGATTGGTGTTAGACAAAATCACGGAGCGATGTCCTTGCTGGCGCAGCTGCTGCATCACATCCAGTACCTCAGGACGCAGCGCAACAAAAATGGCCTGCCAGCCCGCCGTAAACTGCTCGTAGCTCAGCAGCATACCCATTTCCTGACTCAGTCGGGCACCAAATTCTTCATCACTGATCTCACCGCGCTCATGCAGTTCAAAGGCTTCATCCATGGTAAAGCGCTCTTTCAGCGTGGCGGGTGGCACACCGCTCAGCTTACTCCACACGCCCAACACACGGTTGAAATCGATATCAATGACAACGTTACCCAAATCAAAGACATAAAGCATTTCGCCCTCCAGACGTTATGGTTGTTTTTTCACTGTAGCGGGAAATATGGCGGCTGAACAGGGAGGAACATAACTAAAACGTATACGAAATACTCACGGCGGGCAGGCGGGATTGGAAAAAGGCAGGGCGCCTGAAAGCGCCCTGGAACGGTTTTGTAAAGAGCGGCGGATTAGCCCTCTTTCGGCCCGCGGTTGGCGCGACGGCGATCGTTTTCGGTCAGGTGACGTTTACGCAGACGAATAGACTGCGGAGTCACTTCAACCAATTCATCGTCATCGATAAATTCCAACGCTTGCTCCAGCGACATTTTCACCGCTGGCACCAGCACGGTGGCTTCATCAGTACCGGAAGCACGCATGTTGGTCAGTTTTTTACCTGTCAGGCAGTTAACCGTCAGGTCATTGGAGCGGGTGTGAATACCGATGATCTGGCCTTCATACACTTCTGCACCGTGGCCCAGGAACAATTTGCCGCGTTCCTGCAAGCTGAACAGCGCATAGGCTACCGCTTTACCCTGACCGTTAGAGATCAGCACACCGTTCTGACGCTGGCCGATATCGCCCGGACGCACATCGTCGTAGTGGCTGAAGGTGGAGTACAGCAGGCCAGTACCGGAGGTCATGGTCATAAAGTCGGTACGGAAGCCAATCAATCCACGGCTTGGAATGATGTAATCCAGACGTGCACGGCCTTTACCGTCCGGGTTCATGTCACGCATTTCGCCTTTACGCAGGCCCAGCGCTTCCATGACGGAACCCTGATGCTGATCTTCGATATCAACGGTAACTTGTTCGAAGGGTTCCTGACGGCGACCATCGATGTCACGGAAGATAACTTTCGGGCGAGAAACTGCCAGTTCGAAACCTTCACGACGCATGTTTTCGATCAGCACTGACAGGTGCAGTTCGCCACGACCAGACACACGGAAGGTATCCGGGTCTTCGGTTTCTTCTACGCGCAGCGCAACGTTGTGTACCAGCTCTTTCTTCAGACGATCCAGAATCTGACGAGAGGTCACGAACTTGCCTTCTTCACCGCAGAACGGCGAGGTGTTAACCCCGAAAGACATGGTAACGGTCGGCTCATCCACCGACAGCGGCGGCAGAGCTTCAACGTTAGTGGTATCACAGATGGTGTCGGAGATGTTTAGTTCACCCAGACCGGTGATAGCGATGATATCGCCCGCCTCTGCGACGCTAGATTCGATACGTTGCAAGCCCAAATGGCCCAACACCTGACCCACTTTACCGTTACGGCGTTTACCTTCCGCATCGATAATCGTCACTTGCTGGTTCGGTTTAACGCGACCGCGTTTGATACGGCCGATACCGATAACACCCACATAGCTGTTGTAGTCCAGCTGTGAGATTTGCATTTGTAGCGGACCGTCCAGATCGACGTTCGGCGCTTCAACGTGTTTGACGATCGCTTCGAACAGCGGCGTCATGTCTTCCGCCATCTCTTCGTGATCCAAACCGGCGATACCCATCAACGCAGACGCGTAAACGATAGGGAAATCCAGTTGCTCGTCAGTAGCACCTAGGTTGACGAACAGATCGAACACCTGATCGACGACCCAGTCAGGGCGCGCGCCCGGACGGTCAACTTTGTTGATGACCACGATCGGTTTCAGGCCATAGGCAAAAGCTTTTTGGGTAACGAAACGGGTCTGGGGCATCGGGCCGTCCATTGCGTCTACCAGCAGCAGCACTGAATCGACCATGGACATTACACGCTCCACTTCACCACCGAAATCGGCGTGTCCTGGGGTGTCAACGATATTGATACGGTAATCTCTCCAGTTAATGGCGGTGTTTTTCGCCAGAATGGTGATACCGCGTTCTTTTTCCAGATCGTTGGAGTCCATAACGCGCTCAGTGGCGTCATTTCGTTCACCCAATGTTCCAGATTGTTGTAGCAGCTTGTCAACCAGGGTAGTTTTCCCATGGTCAACGTGCGCAATAATAGCAATGTTACGCAAATTCTCGATCACAGCTTTGCCTCAGGCATTTAGAAATAGCGCACTATTGTACACGGATTAAGCGAGGGACCAAACGAGATCACACTCCTAAGCGATAAACAACCCAGGGGTGCTTGCTTTGTGATCCCTTTCACGGTGCAACGGCGCAGAGAAAGTAAACAAACGCACACAAACAGTGCACTATTTTGGTGATTATGAACCATAATAGTGCAACGAACGCTAATGGTGCAGGCACTGCCTTCAATGAAAGCCTGAAAACAACGCCTCCCAACCCCATGCGTAGAGTTGGCATGATTTTAGCTTAAACCCTATTACGGTAACAAACATCATTCCATAACGATATTCGTTCCACGACGATAAATGACAAATCGGGAGATCCAAGTATGTCCGCAGAACATGTTTTGACGATGCTGAACGAGCACGAAGTTAAATTCGTCGACTTACGCTTTACCGATACCAAGGGTAAAGAGCAGCACGTCACCATTCCAGTTCACCAGGTTAGCCCTGACTTCTTCGAAGAAGGCAAAATGTTCGACGGCTCCTCCATTGGTGGCTGGAAAGGTATCAACGAATCCGACATGGTGCTGATGCCTGACGCAAGCACCGCTGTGCTGGACCCGTTCTATGAAGACACGACGCTGATTATTCGTTGTGACATTCTGGAACCGAACACCATGCAAGGTTACGATCGCGACCCGCGCTCCATCGCGAAACGCGCTGAAGAGTACCTGCGCTCCACCGGTATCGCGAATACCGTTCTGTTTGGACCAGAACCTGAATTCTTCCTGTTTGACGACATTCGTTTCGGCAGCAGCATCTCCGGCTCTCACGTTGCTATCGATGACATAGAAGGTTCCTGGAACTCCGGCACCAAATACGAAGGCGGCAACAAAGGCCACCGTCCGGCAGTGAAAGGCGGTTACTTCCCGGTTCCACCGGTTGACTCCGCACAAGACATCCGTTCTCAGATGTGCCAGGTGATGGAACAAATGGGTCTGGTTGTTGAAGCTCACCACCACGAAGTGGCAACGGCTGGTCAGAACGAAGTGGCAACCCGCTTCAACACCATGACCAAAAAAGCGGACGAAATTCAGATCTACAAATACGTTGTTCACAACGTAGCGCACGCTTACGGCAAAACGGCCACCTTTATGCCGAAACCGATGTTCGGTGACAACGGCTCTGGCATGCACTGCCATATGTCCCTGTCCAAAGGCGGCACCAACAAATTCTCCGGCAACAAATACGCTGGCCTGTCTGAAGAAGCGCTGTTCTACATCGGCGGTGTCATCAAACATGCTAAAGCGATCAACGCCCTGTCCAACCCGACCACCAACTCTTACAAGCGTTTGGTCCCGGGTTATGAAGCTCCGGTAATGCTGGCGTACTCCGCACGTAACCGTTCTGCTTCTATCCGTATCCCGTTCGTTTCCAGCCCGAAAGCTGCACGTATCGAAGTACGCTTCCCAGACCCGGCTGCTAACCCGTACCTGTGCTTCGCCGCACTGCTGATGGCTGGCCTGGATGGTATCAAGAACAAGATCCACCCTGGCGATGCCATGGACAAAAACCTGTACGATCTGCCGCCGGAAGAAGCGAATGAAATCCCACAGGTTGCAGGCTCTCTGGAAGAAGCACTGAACGCGCTGGACGCTGACCGTGCATTCCTGATGGCGGGCGGCGTGTTCACTGACGACGCTATCGATGCTTACATCGGTCTGCGCCGTGAAGAGAATGATCGCGTTCGCATGACTCCGCACCCGGTTGAGTTCGAGCTGTACTACAGCGTTTAATCAACGACTGCGTACCTATGATTTACCTCGGCGTGGTGGGCGTACTGAACCCTGCCATGACCGAGCATCAACAGAATTATAAGAATATTGTTTTTGTTGCCGTGGAAACTTTTCAGCCCATCTTCGGATGGGTTTTTTTCACCACCGTCCTTATTTCTTTATCATCAATATTGGCCGTTGCGACGTAACATCCATCATCTACACTACAATGCACCGCGAGGGTGCAGGAGTCTGCGTTATGACAACAGGCACACTGCACGATGCTGGGCAGATCCTCAATTCTTTGATCAATAGTATTTTATTGCTGGATAACGACCTGGCAATCCACTATTCCAATACGGCTGCCCAGCAGTTGCTGGCGCAAAGTTCACGCAAATTAGCGGGAACACCGTTGCCGGATCTGCTCAGCTATTTCTCGCTAAATATTGAGCTGATGCGCGAAAGTCTCAACGCGGGTCAAGGATTTACGGATAACGAAGTGGCTATCGTTGTCGATGGCAGAGCACACATCATGCCGCTCACCGCTCACCGCTCACCGCTCACCGCACAACGCATTCAACACAGTTTTATCCTGTTGGAGATGGCGCCGATGGACAACCAGCGCCGCCTCAGTCAGGAACAATTACAGCATTCCCAGCAGCAGGCAGCGCGTGAAATCAAGAATCCGCTCGGCGGTCGTGTATTCAATATGTTGATTGCAGTGTGAAATGTCCGGTTTTGGATGTGGAATACAGTGGCTAAAGTTGATGTAAGATGCCCTTTTTGTGAACAGACATCTCCTGTGAAAAAACACGGTTATGGCAAAAGTGGCCATCAGCTTTACCGTCGTCAGTCATGCAAACACGGATGGCTACAGGGCTTACAACGACGAACTTCCAAAAGTAAAACACATTGTTAGCAAGCTGTATACACAGCGTATTGAGCGTGCACATCTGACACTGCGTAACCGATTGCAACGGCTCAA
>NZ_JAHWCO010000297.1:0-6109 GCF_020054415.1 Candidatus Symbiopectobacterium sp.
AAACACGCTTATCACGACTGGTGTCATGAAGGTGTTCGAGTTCGGCTTTTTGCTTGTCGGTAATAAATATCTTCATAGTGGGTGAGCATGATCTTCTTACCGCGTAAAATCAAGCATCTTCAATGATCACGGGTATATAGGTTTGAATCAGACCTTGAATCAGCACCCCAAAGAAGGTGCCCAGTACCGTGCCGACGCCGCCGGTCAGGAGCGTACCGCCAATCACCACTACCGCAATCGCATCCAGCTCCACGCCGCTCGCAGCCAGCGCGTAACCCGCGGAGGTATAGAGCGAGAACACAATGTCGGACAACACCGCCAGCGTACTGGAAAGCATGTAGATCTGAATGGTGGTTTTTCTCACCCGCACCCCCATCAGCTCCGCTGAAGTGATATTGCCGCCAATGGCGTAAACGCGATGGCCAAAACAGGTGCGATGCGCCAAGACCATCCCGACAATCACTGTCATCAGCATGATCAATGCCAAAAAGGTCAGGCGTCCCCCACCGGGCATACGCCACGCCAATCCGACAAGTTGTTGATACACTGTGTGTTCAATCGGGATAGACTCCTGAGAGACAATAAAGCTCATGCCGCGCACAAAGAACATACCGGCCAGCATGATGATAAACGCAGGCAGTTTCAGGGTGTCGATAATCCACCCCATTAGGGCACAGAATGCCACCCCCATCACCAGCGCCAGCGCAATGGCATAGCCGGGATGCATACCATAGGTACCAATCAGCTTTGCTAACAGCACTCCGGTAAAGGCGATCACCGAGCCGACGGAGAGATCGATCCCACCGGAGAGAATCACAAAGGTCATGCCGACACGATCCCGATAAAGGCATTATCCGTCAGCAGGTTGAAGAACACGCGCGTGGAAGCAAATCCCGGAAACTGGCTCAGGCAAAACATATAGCCGACGATAAAAACCCCGAGCGTAATCAACAGCGGAATATTTCGTTTCAGCATTATTCGTGCCTCCGCAACAGACGGCGCAGCGAGAAACGCGGAGACTGCATGATCAGCACCGCCAACACCACCAACGCCTTGAGCACCAGGTTTAGCTCTGGCTTGTACCCCGCCAGCAGAATACCGGTGTTCATACTTTGAATAATCAATGCCCCAATAACCGAAAGTAGCAGATTGAAACGGCCCCCAAGCAGAGAGCCGCCGCCGATCACCACCGCCAGAATCGCATCCAGTTCAAGCCACAAACTGGCATTGTTCACATCCGCACCGCGAATGTCGGGCGTAATAATGACACCCGCAACCGCAGCACAGATACCGCAGATGACATAGACAGAAATCAGGATCAGGCGCGTACTGATGCCCGCGTTTCTGGCAGAGCGAACATTGGTACCCACCGCTTCAATAAATAATCCCAACGCGGTTTTGAGCGTCAGTAACCAGAGCAAAAGCAGCATGGCACAGGCGATAATCACCGGCATCGGCAGGTAGAACAAAGAGCCGCTGCCCAGATGTGCCAGTGCAGGGTGTGCGAAGGTAATAATCTGCCCTTCGGTAATCAGTTGTGCGACACCACGACCAGCCACCATCAGCATCAAGGTCGCCACAATCGGCTGGATCTGTAACACAGCGACCAGAAAACCATTCCACAGCCCGCACACTGCGCCGGTGAGCACTGCCGCCAGTAGAATCACCGGCAATAGCCATCACCGCCCCCACCGAAAGATCAATACCACCGGTGGCGATCACCAGCGTCATGTCCAATGCCAGCAATGCGACCGGCGCGCCGCGATTAAGGATATCGATCAGGCTACCGAACAAACGGCCATCTTGCATATGCAGCGAAAAGAAGTTGGGCGCTACCAGGCTATCGATTAACAGGATGACCACCAACGCCGCAATCTGTGGTAGCCCTTTACTGACGCCGAAGCGCATCCTACGCACGGGTTTAACATGGCTGTCCGTCATGCGCACCTCCTGGTTGTAATGCAATGGCTTGCATCACGGCAGCAACGAAAATCTCCTGATGCGCCAGATGTGCCACCTGCTTTCTATCGCGCAACACAATGATACGGTCGGCGTAACCGGTCAGTTCTTCCAGCTCAGAAGAGATAACCAGCAGCGCCATACCACGCTCACACAGTTTTTCTATCAACCGAATGATTTCGGCATGGGCCCCAACATCAATGCCACGCGTCGGCTCATCAAGAATGAGAAAACGCGGTTCTGTCGCCAGCCAGCGCGACAGCAACACCTTTTGCTGGTTACCGCCAGACAGATACTGAATTTCCTGTTCAGGACCCGGCGTGCGTATCCCAAATCTCTCAATGAACATTTCTGCAATGCGGGTTTGCTCTTTTAACGCCAACGGACGCAACCACCCGCGCTGGACCTGCAACGCCAGAATAATGTCTTCTCGAACGGTCGCTGAACCGACGATGCCCTCGGTTTTGCGATCTTTAGGGCAATAACCAAAACCCAGCTTGCCCGCCTTGCGTGGGCTCCGAATGGAGACGGACTGACCATCAACCCTGGCTTCACCGCTATCCGGCGTTTTAATGCCAAAGACGAGCTGAGCGGTTTATGTGCGACCCGATCCCGATAACCCCGCCAGCACGACGATTTCGCCTGGCGCAACGGACAAATCAAAGGGAGCAACCATATTACGACGACCATAGCCACGAAACTCGACCAAAGGATCGCCAGTTTCAGTCGCATGAGCGGAGCGCTTTAATAGCGATCCATCAAAACTGCGGCCCAGCATCATCTGTACCAGATCGATACGCGGCAACACCGCCGTCATTTCACTGCCCACCAGTTTGCCGCTACGCAACACGGTGATACGATCACTAAGGCGATAAACCTGATCGAGAAAATGGGTGACAAAAATCATGCCCACACAGTGCTCACGCAAATGGGACAGAATGCCGAACAGCATATCGACCTCATTCGCATCCAAGCTGGCATTGGGTTCATCAAGGATCAGAACTTTGGCGGAAAGATCGACCGCACGAGCAATAATCTGCTGAATGGCGATCGAGTAATTGCCTAAAGGATCGGTAACATCTATCCGTAGCCCGTAGTAGGCAACAATTCCCCTGGCAAGCCGCGCCATTTCTTTCTGATCAATCATGCCGAAACGCAAGGGTTCCCGGCCCAAAAAAATTCTCCGCCACCGACAGATTGGGTAAAAGGTTGACCTCCTGGTAAACAGTACCGATGCCCAAGGATTGCGCGTGTGCAGTGTTTAACGGATCGATAGCGTTACCTTCGAGAAAAATCGCTCCTGCTGGTCGTGTATTGAACATGTTGATTGCAGTGTACCATATCCGGTTTTGGATGTGGAATACAGTGGCTAAAGTTGATATAAGATGCCCGTTTTGTGAACAGACATCTCCTGTGAAAAAACACGGTTATGGCAAAAGTGTCCATCAGCGTTACCGTTGTCAGTCATGCAAACGCACCTTCCAGCTCGACTATACCTATCGTGCCTGCCAACCGGAAATGACAGACCAACTCATTGACTTGGCAATGAATAATGCGGGTATTCGTGACACTGCGCGGGCACTAGATATTAGTATCAATGCCGTCGTGCGCACTTTAAAAAAACTTTCTCCGCGGAATGTAACAACGCAGCCACTGGATAACCTGCAAATTCAACTGATTTGCGAAGTGGATGAGATGTGGTCATTTATTGGCAACAAAGAACGACAGCGCTGGCTGTGGCATGCATTGGAGCCTCGTTTGAAGCAGGTTATCGCTCATGCATTTGGCTCTCGCAGCAAGAAAACGCTGCATAAGTTGCTGAAACTGCTATTGAGATTCAGTGTGGCGTTTTGGTGCACGGATGGCTACAGGGCTTACAACGACGAACTTCCAAAAGCAAAACACATTGTTAGCAAGCTGTATACACAGCGTATTGAGCGTGCACATCTGACATTGCGTAACCGATTGCAACGGCTCAATCGCAAGACGCCCGGATATTCAAAATCATCCGAGATGCACTATAGGATCATCGGTACTTACATCGAATGCGAGTACTACGTTTGATGCTACATCAACCCATTGAATACACGACCTGTTAGCGTGTGATATCCGCTTCCGGTGACGGTTTATCTGCCATCGCGTTCGCTTTATACCGTTCCATATACTGGTGCTGGAAAACGCACATACGAATGGTATTGCGGTATTCGCCGTTGATGAAAAACTCGTGGCGCAATTCGGCTTCGACTTCAAAGCCCAGCTTGGCATAAATGTGGATAGCCTTGGTGTTCTCTTTGTCCACAATCAGGTACAGCTTGTACAGGTTCAGCACGGAAAATCCGTAATCCATCGCCAGCTTGGCGGCGGCGCTGGCGTAGCCACGCCCCTGATAGGCGGGGTCGATAATAATTTGGAATTCTGCGCGGCGGTGGATATGGTTAATTTCCACCAACTCGACCAGACCTACCCGATTTTTTTCAAACTCAATGATAAAGCGCCGCTCGCTTTGATCGTGAATGTGTTTGTCGTAGAGATCGCACAGTTCCACAAAGGCTTCATAGGGCTCTTCAAACCAATAACGCATCACACTGGCGTTGTTATCCAACTGATGGACAAAATTGAGATCCTCTCGTTCCAGAGGCCGTAAACGCACGATATTGCTCGCGCCAGACATGGTTCCTCCCATTACATGTTTGCCACATGACAACAGGATGAGTATAGCGTGCTTTGTTCGCAGAACCACTGTTTGCGGGGGGAGTTTAGAGGAAAAGGACCGCGCCCTTATCGTTAAGATCAAAGGGCGCGGGATGGCGGGATTAAAAATCTACGCTGGCGCGCAGCAGCACCTGACGTGGTTCACCCACCGCCACTCGCAGGTTGTTGCCGCTGAACGGGTAGTAGGTTTTATCAAACAGGTTCTTCACGTTCATCTGCCATTTCACCTTGTAGCCGTTAAACGCACGATATAGGCAACAAAAGCGTCAGCAACGGTGTAATCATCGAGATAGAAGCTGTTGGCAGCATCTCCCGCACGGCGAACCACGTAGCGCGCACCGGCACCTGCGCGCAGGTCGTTTCCGGCATGCCAGCCAAGCGACCCGAAATCTTGCGTCAGGGACAGCGCGGCAGTGTGGCGAGCGGCGTTAGTCATTTCGTTACCGTTGTTTTTCGTATCGGCAACCACGCGCGTATCAGTAAAGGCGTAGCTACCGATCAGGCTCAGGGAGTCGGTGAGCTTACCGGCCATATCCAGCTCAATACCCTGTGAACGTACTTTGCCTGAGGTGCGTGTCACTGTTTCATTGCCGATGGTTTCATCCACCATCACGTTACGTTTCACGATATCGAACAGCGCCAGGTTGGCGGTGATACGGTCCGGCAGATCGATTTTGGTGCCCACTTCATAAGAACGGCCCAGTTCATGAGGAAGTGCGCCGATTTGAGTGGCAATGGACGAATTGGGTTTGAACGATTCGCTGTAGCTGGCGTAGAGCGAACTGTTCGGTGTCAGGATGTAGATAACGCCGGTGCGCGGCACCAGGCGGTGGTAGGAACCGTAGGTGTTGGCGACAAACGGGCGGCCTTTGCCTGCCATGACATCAAAGCTGTCGTAGCGTAACCCGCCCAGCAGCTGCCAGCGTTCGTTCAGGCGCAGGGTGTCTTGCACGAAAAAGCCGGTGCTGTCGATATTTTCACGCTGATCGCTGTCTTTGGCGCTGACGGTGGTGGATGCGGGCAACGTGCCGTAGACCGGGTTGTAAATGTTGAAACCTGAAGTTGCTGTGCCGCGGATCATGTCGCCACGGAAGGTACGATCGGCTTCATAGTCAACGCCAAACAGCAGTTGATGGTTGATGCGTCCCCAGTCCACGTCGCCATTCAGGGTCAGTTGTACAATTTTCGCCTGACTACGTGCGTCTGCCGTTGCATCCGGTTGACGGGTTAGGCTGTGTCCCTTAATTGCATAACTTCTTGTAAAAGAGGCGGATGCAGCCCAGTTTAACCATCGAAAAATAATTCCTCGCCGTTTTGTCATAACGTGTGGCAATACGGCGGTATTCTTTTAATCGGCCAAAACATCTTTCCACTACATTGCGATGACGGTAAGCGTCACTGGCGAACCGTGAGCGCCCGTCCGAAGCCATTTTTTCAT